>JAYZAW010000001.1:0-2607 GCA_036339495.1 Pseudomonadota bacterium
AATTCATCTTCGCCACCACGGAAATCCGCAAGGTCCCGGTCACCGTGCTGTCGCGTTGCCAGCGCTTCGATCTGCGCCGCGTCGATGCCGATACGCTGGTCGCCCATTTTTCCCGCATCGCCGAACAGGAACAAGCCGAGATCACGCCCGAAGCCTTGATGCTGATCGCGCGCGCGGCCGACGGTTCGGTGCGCGACGGGTTGTCCCTGCTCGACCAGGCGATTGCCCATTCCGGCGAGGGCGGAATCGATGAAGACCAGCTGCGCGCCATGTTGGGCCTGGTCGACCGGGTCCAGATTTTCGATTTGTTCGACGTGCTGATGAAGGGCGACATCGGCGCGGCGCTGGACATTGCCGATGACATGTATGACGCGGGCGCCGATCCCGTCGTGATGCTGCAGGATCTGCTCGAGCTGTCGCACTGGCTGACCCGCCTCAAGATCGTGCCCGATTCGGGCGACGGCGCGGCGGTGTCCGATGTCGAGCGCCGGCGCGGCCACGACATGGCCGACCGTCTGGCCATGCCCGCGCTGACCCGCGCCTGGCAGATGCTGCTCAAGGGGTTGGGCGAGGCCCGCGTCGCGCCGTCGGCGCAACAGGCCGCGGAAATGATCCTGGTGCGTCTGGCCTATGCCGCGGAACTGCCGGCGCCGGCCGAAATGGTGAAAAAACTGCAGTCCGGCGAACCCGGGGCGGGTAGCGGTCGGCCGTCCGAAAGCGAGACCGTCCAGACACCGCCGTCGCCGCCCGATGAACAGATCACCGCGCCTTCTTCCGAACAGTCTTCCGAAAAGCCGGAAACGCCGGCGCCTTCCGCGCCGCGAAGCTTCGAGGAGGCCGTACAGCTCTGCGCGACCCACGGCGAAATGCTGCTTTACACGCATCTGATGAAAGAAGCCGCGCTGGTCAGCTTCGCGCCGGGCAGGATCGAGCTGAAGGCCGGTCCACGCGCGCCCGATAATATGGCCGCCCAGTTCGCGCGCCTGCTTGGCGAGTGGACCGGCGCGGTCTGGCGGGTTGAACTCCACGACGATGCCGCCACCGAACCCAGCCTGGCCAAACAGCGCGACGTGGCTGAAAAAGCCAACCGGGATGCGGCGATCGCCCATCCATCTGTGCAGGCCGCGCTCGACGCCTTTCCCGGCGCCAAGGTTGAAGACGTGCGAACCACCCCCGCAATTCCGGTATTCGACGCCGATCCGGTCGATCCCGACATAGACCCCATGAATGGAGAACCCACGCCATGAAAAACCTCGGCCAGATTATGAAGCAGGCCCAGGAATTGCAGACCAAAATGCAGGACATTCAGGAAAAGCTGTCGGCGGTCGAAATGACCGGCTCCGCCGGGGCCGGCATGGTCACCGTGACCATGAACGGCAAGGGCGAACTACGCCAGGTCAAGATTTCACCCGAGCTGTTCAACGACGAGGATGTTGAAGTGGTCGAGGATCTGATCGTCGCGGCCTGCGGCGACGCCAAGGCCAAGGCGGAAGCCCATATGTCCGAGGAAATGGCCAAGGTGACGGGCGGTCTGCAACTCCCCCCCGGCATGAAGCTGCCGTTCTAGCAAGTTATGTCTCGGCTCCGACCCACTCCCCCACCCCGCGACCCCAAGAGGATGATACCCGGGGTGGCCGGGTGGCGGAGAGGGCCGGAGCCGACTTCGAACCGAATGGGGCGCGACAAAATATGACCGGTACGGAAATCGAGCGTCTGATCCAGTATCTCGCCAAGCTGCCCGGGCTCGGACCGCGTTCCGCCCGGCGCGCCGCTCTCCAGCTGATCAAGCGCCGCGAATCGCTGCTGGTTCCCCTGGCGGCGGCCATGAACGCGGCCTCGGACGCGGTGCGGGTCTGCAGCGTTTGCGGCACTATCGACACCGAGGACCCATGCTCGATCTGCGCCGATGCGCGCCGCGACCAAACAATCATCTGCGTGGTGGAACAGGTCGACGACCTTTGGGCGTTGGAGCGCAGCAACGCCTTCGCCGGGCATTATCATGTGCTGGGCGGAACCCTGTCGGCGCTCGACGGCCGCGGCCCGGACGAACTGAGCATCGACACCCTTGTGAGCCGCGCGGCGGAAGATGGCGTGACGGAGATCATTCTCGCCACCTCGGCGACGGTGGAAGGCCAGACCACCGCGCATTATCTGACCGACCGCCTTGCGGAGTGCGGGGTTACGGTGTCGGGTCTGGCCCACGGCGTCCCGGTCGGCGGTGAACTCGATTACCTCGACGAAGGCACTCTGTCGGCGGCGCTCAAGGCGCGGCGGCCCTTTTGACGATGCATTAACGCTTCTGGTACTGCTCCTCGCCGAACAGCAGTTTCCAGGCTTCCGGCGTATGTTCGCCCTGGCGGACGCTGTTGGCCAGCACCTGTTCGCCCCGTTGCACGACGGGCCGCGCCGCGACAAGCTCAAACCAGCGTTTCAAATCGGGGTAATCGTCATAGGTAATGCCGCGCCGGTCGGGATTGCGGCACCAGGCATAGATCGCCATGTCGGCAATCGAATATTCGCCGGCGAAATATTCATGGCCGGCGAGATGCTTGTCCATCACGCCGCACAGGCGTTTCGATTCGTTGGTGTAGCGATCGATCCCGTACT
>JAYZAW010000002.1:0-13300 GCA_036339495.1 Pseudomonadota bacterium
CGCCGCTTCTTTGCGTCCGCAAGAAATGCCGGATCCCTCATGGTCGCATCGAACGCGGTCCGCAGGATCTTCACGCGATCCGCCGGCACATCGCCCGAGACGAAGAAGCCATGGCCGATCTGGGCGCTGACTTCGAGAAAATCGACCATGCGGCGCTGTTCGTCGGTCTTCACCACATCGCGCAAATTCGGCACACCGAAGATTTCCTTGATGTTGGGACCGACCTGGACAAGATGGAAGATCTTCTTGTCGCGCAGCCAGTGGGCCTTGGTGGTCCTGTAGCTGTTATAGAAGCTGGCGCGGCCGTTGACTTCGCCGGTGACCATGGCCTTGTTCATCGGTCCGCCGCCACGATAGCCCTGCACCATCTTGAATTTGGTGCCGACAGTGGCGTTCAGAAAAGCCGGGATCAGATAGGCCGATGACAGCTTACTTGAGGTCGCCATCACGAGCTGGATTTTCTTCGCCTCGTCCAGCGTCTTGGCCGGCGCGGTATGCCAGACCGAGTTGACCTCCGGCATCGGCGTTACCGACCCGACCCACGCGGCCTTGGTGGAATCGTAGCGAACCTTGCGTAGCAGGGGCGCGATTACCGCCGGCGGCAGCACCGCGCCAATGAACGTACCGTCCTTGGCCACGGCGTTTAGGATATAATCCATGGATTTGCCCCCGCCGGTGCCCGGCTTAAGCTCGACCAGCATGTTGGGATGACCCGGAATGTGCTTTTTGAAATGTTCCGCCAACACCCGCGTGACCAGCGTGAATCCGCCTGCCGCGCTGGCCCCGACCGAAAACCGGATGATCTTGCCGCTGTAAAAATTGGCGCCCTGTACAGGAAGCGCAAGGATCGCGAGACTGACCGCGCCGATACCGGCGCAAAATGTTTTCATGTTCTGTTGATGGTCTCCCTGTTTATAAACTCAACGTATAATCATCCCCAAATCCACGGAAAGGCAAACCCGCCATGATCACATCAGATGCCGATAGAGACGCGCTTGATGCCGCCACGAACCTCGCCAAGGGCATGACGGCGTATTGGAATGAACAACTCGGCGATAACCTGCTCGGCTTCTATCTGCTCGGCAGCCTGGCTCATGGCGGATTCAACCGGCGCTATAGCGATATCGATCTGGGTTTAGTCGCGGAAATTCCCCTGACCGACGGCATGATCGAGGCAATGCGCGCCCATGCCCGGTCTTTGTCACCCGAGCTGGCCGGCAAGATATCCCTGTTCTGGACCGACCGGAGCTTCGCGATCGGCCGGTTTCCGCCTCTGGACCGATTGGATTATCTCGACCATTCGGTGGCTTTGTTCGAACGAGAGGCCGTTCGTCCCAAACGGCCGTCGTTGGACGATATCCGGGATTATCTGCGCGGCGCGCCGTTCGGGAACTGGGCCAAGAACGTCGAAGGCTTCGCGGCGCTCGAGACTCTGGAGCCTGAGAACCACAAGCCGTTCATCCGCGCCTTCCTCTATGCCGCGCGATTTGTCTATAGCTGGACCACCGGAACCATGGCGTCCAATGACGACGCCATCGCGTTCCTGCAAGAATCTCCGCCGCCGGGAGTGGACGTGGAACTGCTGGTCCGCGCCTTCCAGCTTCGCCTCGACGCCGCCGACCCCGACCCGCTGTTCGACGACCGCGAGTCCCTGCCCGGATTGGTCGAGGCCTGCGCCCGGTTGATGAGCGCCTGAGAAGCACCTACATATTCGGTATGAGCCTTCCAATCATCGGCATTACGCTTGATTCCGAGCAGCCCGGCGGGTACGCCAAGCTGCCCTGGTATGCGCTGCGCGAAAATTACTGCGACAGCGTGGCGCGGGCCGGCGGATTGCCCTTGCCCCTGCCCCATCATCCCAAACGCGCGGCGGATTATCTCGATCGCATGGATGGGCTGATCATTACCGGCGGCAAGTTCGACGTCGACCCGGCCTTGTTCGGGGCGAAATCCCGCCATGACAGCGTGGTCCTGAAGGAACGCCGCACCGAATTTGAGCTTGTAGTGACCAAGGGCGCAATCGAGCGAGACATGCCGGTGCTCGGCATCTGCGGCGGGCAACAGCTGCTCAACGTCGTGCTGGGCGGCACGCTGGTGCAGCACATCCCCGATGAAGTCGACGGCGCGCTGGAACACGAGCAACCCAATCCGCGCACCGAGCCGGGCCATGGGATCACGGTAACCGAAGGCACCTTGCTGCACCGCATCGCGGGCAAAACCGACATGAACGTCAACTCGGCGCATCATCAGGCGGTGCGCGACGTGGCCGAGGGCGTGATCATCAACGCCGTTGCGCCCGACGGCGTGATTGAAGGCATTGAAGCCGCCGGCAAAACATTCTGTCTCGGGGTGCAATGGCATCCGGAATACGCGATCGATCCGGCGGACAGTCTGATTTTCGACGCGTTGATTTCAGCCGCTTCATGACGGAGGAAGGAACAAGCGAGCGCATCGCCAAGCGCATGGCGCGCGCCGGGCTTTGTTCGCGCCGCGAAGCCGAACGCTGGATCGAGGCCGGCCGGGTCAAGATCGATGGCAAGAAAGTCCGGACCCCGGCCACGCTTGTCACTGCTGAAACCTCGATTACGGTGGACGGCAACCCGGTTCCGGGGGCGGAAAAAACCCGCATGTGGCGCTATCACAAACCCAAGGGGCTGATCTGCACCTCGAACGATCCGGAAGGCCGCAAGACGATTTTCGACGATCTGCCAACCCATCTGCCCCGCGTGCTGACCGTCGGCCGGCTCGATTTCAATTCGGAGGGGCTCCTGCTGCTGACCAATGACGGCGAACTGGCGCGCAAGATCGAACTGCCGGCGACCGGCTGGTCGCGGCGCTATCGGGTGCGGGTCCATGGCGCGGCCGATATGAAAAAGCTGGAACGGCTGGCGCGCGGCGTCACCGTCGACGGCGTGCGCTACGGCCCAATCAAGGCCGTCTTCGACCGCGCCCAGGGCGCCAATTCATGGCTCACATTGACGCTGAAGGAAGGCAAGAATCGCGAAGTGCGGCGGGTGCTGGAATCAATCGACCTCACCGTGAACCGCCTGATCCGGACGTCTTTCGGTCCGTTCCAGAACGGCCAGTTGAAACCCGGCGAAATCGAGGAAATTCCCGGCAAGGTGCTGCGCGAGCAAATGGGCGATGCGGATCGTCGGCGGTAAATATCGCGGCCGCAATATCACGGCGCTGCCGGGCCGGGACATCCGTCCGACCGCAGACCGGGTCCGCGAAGCAATTTTCAATATCCTGGAACACGGCGAGGGTTATGCCGGGCCCGTCGGAGCGCGCGTGCTCGACGCATTCGCCGGAACCGGCGCCCTCGGCCTTGAGGCACTGTCTCGGGGAGCGTCCAGCGTTACGTTCATGGATACCGACACAAAACCCAGTCAGGTCAATATCGACGCGCTCGATGCCGGAACCGGGTCAAACCTGATCCGCGCCGATTGCCTCTCGTCGCCGAGGGCTACGGAACAATGCGACCTGATCTTCCTGGATCCGCCTTATAACAAGGGATTGTCGGCTCCGGCGCTCGAAGCCCTCGCGGCGGCCGGCTGGATCGCCGTGAACGCGAGTTGCGTTATTGAACTGGCGGCTCAGGAAGAATTCCAACCGCCCGCCGGTTTTGCCGTGATGGAGGAACGTCGCTATGGCGCGGCGCGCGTTGTATTCCTAAACCATTCACAAGAATGGGCGTTCGCGCCATAATCAATCAAATCTAATCGGGGAGGAAGATCATGGCGGATATTACGGGCGGCTGTTTGTGTGGGGCGGTGCGATACGAGGTTTCGGGCGAGCCCGTGCGGATCGTCAATTGCCATTGCGATGACTGCCGCAAGGCGACCGGGGCCGCGTTCGCGACCAATGTGTTTTTCAAGGAGGATGAGATTACCGTCGTCCAGGGAACGCCCAAGGCGTTCCGGCACACGGCGGACAGCGGTTCGACCATGACCAAGGAATTCTGCGGCAATTGCGGATCACAGCTGTTCGGCCAGGGATCGCGGGGCGTGGGCATGAAAAGCATCAAGGCCGGCAGCATGGATGATCCGTCGGGCGTGGCGCCGGGGCTGGACATCTATATTGCGCGCAAATTGCCCGGCGTGGTTCTGTCCGACGATACCGAACATCATGAGCAAGGCCGGCCCCAGTAGGGGCCGCGCATTGCAGCGCGCGCGTCAAGTCCGTAAGATCATCGGATAATCCTGACGAAAAGGGCCGAATTCATGCAAGTCTTTATGTTCCATCTGATGCCGTATGCCGATCTGGATTTGAATTTCGACAAGAAATACAGGTCTTCCTGGGTGGTGCTGCCCAATTCCTATTTCGATCCCGAAAAGGGCAAGAACCTCTATAACCGTTATCTGGATGAGCTGGAATATGCCGAGGAGCTGGGTTTCGACGGCGTGTGCGTCAATGAACATCACCAGAACGCCTATGGCATGATGCCGTCGCCGATCGTTATGGCATCCGCCCTGGCGCGCGCCACCAAGCGCGTCAAGATCGCGGTCGTCGGCAATGCGTTCGGTATCCGCGAACATCCGCTGACCCTGGCCGAAGAACACGCGATGATCGACTGCATCACCGGCGGACGCCTGATCAGCGGCATGGTGCGCGGCATCGGTTGTGAATTTTATTCCATGGGCGCCAACCCGGCCTTCAGTCACGAACGGTTCCACGAAGCACATGACCTGGTGATCCGGGCGTGGACCGAAACCGGACCCTTCGCCTTCGAGGGCAAGCATTATAATTTCGAATACGTTAATGTCTGGCCCAGGGTCTATCAAAAGCCGCACCCGCCGATCTGGTGCCCGTCCCAGGGATCGTTCGAGACCATCGAATGGACTGCCCACCCGGACCGCAAATACACCTATCTGCAAACCTACAGCCCATTCTCGGCGGTGATCAAATTCATGGGCATGTATCGCGACATGGCGGCCAAGTATGGCTATGAGGCCCAGCCGGAACAGCTCGGCTGGCTGGCGCCGATATACGTCGCGGATACGGATGAACAGGCGATCGACGAGGCGCGGCCCCACATCGAGGCCTTCGCCAACAAATTCCTGAAGAACCCGCTCGAAATGCTGCTGCCGCCCGGTTACACCTCGACCGCTTCGCTGCGCAATATCCGCAAGGCCAAGTCGGGGCTTTCAGTACGCCAGACCATCGAATTGCTGATAGAGAGTGAAGTTATCATCGTTGGCAGTCCCGAAACGGTGCGCGAGAAACTGCTGAACTGCCAACGCAAGGTCGCGCTTGGCAATCTGCTGGCATTGCTGCAGTTCGGCACCCTCCCGGCGGATCTGACCAAGCGCAACATGGAGCTGTTTTCGGCCGAAGTCATGCCGGCGCTGCATGAATCCGATATCCGCACGCCGCAGGAAGAGCCCGTCGCCGCGGAGTAATCGTGGATTACGAAACTGCCTGTTCGACATTCAGCTGGGCCGATATTTTGGATGGGCTCGGCTGGACCACCGACGGTCCGGTAAATATCGCGGCCACGGTAGACCGGCACGTCGTTAAGTCAGGCGTTGCGATGGACTGGCACGGCAAGGACGGCGCAAACAAACAGCTGAATTTCGCCGAAATGGCCGAAGCCTCGAGCCGCTTCGCCAATGTCCTCGCCGGCCTCGGCGTCGCCAAGGGAGACCGGGTCGCGGTCATCATGCCCCGCGTTCCCGAAACCATCATCGTCATGTTGGGTATCTGGAAGGCCGGCGCGATTTATCTGCCGATATTTTCCGCGTTCGGCGGCGGCGCCATTCGGCTCCGGCTCAAAGACAGCGGCGCCCGGGTCGCCATCACCCACGCCAATTTCAAGGATTCCCTCGAGCCGGTACGCGATGCGGTTGACGGGCTGATCGTGGTCGGCGGCGCGGCGCCGGACGATATCGATTTCAGCGCGGCCATGAATGCCGCATCCGACCGGTTCGACCCCGTTCCCGTCGCCCGACGCGATGGCGCGGCGCTGCTTTATACCTCCGGCTCCACCGGTCCGCCCAAGGGTGTGATCATTTCGGCCAACTTCGTCGCCGCCACCACGCCGGGCGGGAATTATTGCGGCGATCTGCGCGACGGTGACGTGTACTGGCCGACCGGCGACCCGGCCTGGGGCTACGGGTTGGTGTGTTATGCGCTGGCGTTGAGCCGAGGCATTCCGGTCGTCATGTGGGAAGCCCAGCCCAATGGCGAGACCATGCTCGAATTCATGGCCGCGCGCGGCGTGACCAATCTGGCCACCGTGCCCACATTGCTGCGCGCCATCATGGCGTTGGGCGAGGATCATGTGCGCTCGCTCAACATTCCCATGCGCCGGATCTGGTGCTGCGGCGAACCCCTCAACGCCGAGGTGGTGCGGTTTTTCCGTAATGTTTGGGGCGTGACGCCGCTCGACACCTATGGGTCGTCGGAAATGGGCCTGCCGGTGGGCAATTCGGCGTATGAGGACGAGCTGGTCAAACCTGGCTCCATGGGCCGCGCGGTCCCGGGCCAATATGTCACCATCATCGATGAAAACGGCGAGGAACTGGGCGACGAGGAAGTCGGCATCATTGCGATGACGCCGAGCCGGGAAGGATTTTACGCCGTGTCCTATTGGAACAATCCCGAACTTACCCGGGAAGTGTTCGAGGAGCGCTGGATCGCGACCAACGATATCGGGCGGCGCGACGGCGACGGCTTTCTCTGGTTCGAGGGACGCGCCGACGATGTCATCAACAGCGCCGGATACCGCATCGGACCGTTCGAGGTCGAAAGCGCACTGATCGAACACGATGCCGTGGCCGAAGCCGGGGTGGTCGGCAAACCGGATCAATTGCGCGGCCATATCGTCTGCGCCCATGTAGTTCTCAAACCCGGCATCCAGCCGGACGAAGACCTGGAAAAGGAACTCATTGCCGTCGTGCGCGACCATCTCGGCGCACACGCGACGCCTCGGGAATTTCATTTCATCGAGGAATTGCCCAAGACCGAAAGTGGAAAGATCCAACGCTTCAAACTCAGGCAGGAGCAATTGTCACGATGAATGTAGGACAATCGCGTTTGGATCGTAGTGGCTGGCAACCGTGAATATCCCTCTCCCCTCGCGGGAGAGGGGGACCCGCCGCGCAGCGGTGGGGGGTGAGGGGGCGACCGCCGGCAGGCGGTAAAAGATCCTTTCCTGACGCGCTGATCGCGCTTACCCCTCGCCTTCCCACGACGCTATCGCGTCGCGGGCCCCTCCCTCTCCCGCAAGGGGCGAGGGAATTCCGAATGCGATTGCCCTGCAGATGAAAGCCACCGCTATCACGCCCGATGATTTCCCGTGGTACGACTATGGGCGTTATTCCTATTCCCTCGGGCTTTCCATCGGGGACCATGCCTATCTTTCGGGGCACACGGCCTCGGTTTACGACCCCGAGCTGGGCCGCATGGTCGTCCGGGGCGGCATGGAGGAACAGACGCGCATCGCCTACGCCAAGGCCGACGCGATCCTGACAGCCGATGGGAAAACGCTTGGGGACACTGTCAGGCTGGTGGAGTACATCACCGAAGCGGGCATCGATTCATATGGCGAAGCGGAACGGGTGCGCACGGAATTGTTTAGCGGCGATACCCGGGTGAATACCGTTCCGGTACGGGCGCTGCTCCGACGTGATGCATTGATTGAAATCGAAATCATCGCGGCGCGCGAGGCGGACAATCTAATATTTCTGCCAACCATTTATCCGGCCAATGTGGCAGGCGGCGTCATCGGCCAGACCAACCATATCTATGACCAGGCCGCGCGCATGCTGGATATTTTCGGACTCGGTCTGGACAGTCTGGTCAAGACAGTCGAATACATCACCCAGGATGCCCTGGCGGATTACAAGGGCACGGCGCAAATTCGGCGCGACCGTCTGGGACCAATCTATCCCGCCGCGACCGGCATTATCATGCCCCGCCTGATGCGGCCGGACACCGTGATTCAGATGGATCTGGTTGCCAGCCGCGAGCCGCCGCAATCCGTCAATCCGGGCTGGAAGCGATACGAAAAACTGACCTACAGCCCGGGCGTGCGCGCCGGCAAATATCTGTTCTTTTCCGGCACCGGCGCCATCGATCCCGAATCCGGACAGGCCATACATGATGGTGATGTCGCGGCGCAGGCCGATTATATCTATCGCAATATCCTGCGTGTCGTGAATGCCGCCGGGGGCTCGGCGGAAAACCTAGTCAAGACGATCGAATACACCACGCCCGCGGCCCAGCCGGGCTATCGCGGCGTCGCCGACGTGCGGCGCGAACTGATGGCCCGCCCCTACCCGGTCTCGACCGGCCCGATCTGCGACGCTTTGCTGCGGCGGGAAATGTTGATCGAAATCGATTCCTTGGCGATACTTTAGCGGTTGGGAGAAACGCCATGACCATGCTGACGGACGAACTCCGCTCCTGGATCGGGAAGCAGGTCAACTATCCGGCGCGTGAAGCGCTGAGCCATGCCTCGATCCGATATTTCGCGCACGCCCTGGGCGACGGCAACCCGCTTTACACCGACGACGGCTTCGCCCGGGACGAGGGCTACCGCATGGCGGTCGCGCCGCCGACTCTGGTGTGCGAAACCTGTCAATATTCCAACGCATCGCCCAACGCCAGCGGGCATATAGGCCATGAATGGAATCTGCCGATCGACAATGTGCGGATGATCCGCGCCGGAAATGAATATGAATTCACCCGCCCGGTCTATCCCGACGACTGGGTTTCGGTAACCTGGACCCTGGAGGATATTGTCGAGCGCAAGGCGAGGCGCGGCGGCACCCAGCTCTTCGTCACCTCGCTGGCGCTATATGAAAACCAGGACGGCGACCGCCTGGCCAGCAACCGGGAAACAATCGTGCTGCAGCCCCTCCGGCCGGACGGCGCATCATGACCGCACCCCAGATAGGCGATAGCGTTCCATTGTTAGAAAAGCTGGTCACCGCCGATCTGATCAGGGCCTATGGGGCCGCAACCTGGGATTGGCACCGGATGCATTACGATGCCGAATTCGCCCGCGAACAGGGGCTGCCCGGCGTGGTGCTCGACGGCCAGGCCATGGGCGCAATCTTCGCCCGCGCCCTGACCGACGGTTTCGGCCCGCGCGCCTTTGTGACCAAGCTGTCGTTCTGGCTGCGAGCCATGGTCGCGCCGGGCGACGTTCTGCGCTGCGAGGGAGAGGTCACATCGGTCGAGGATTCAGTTATCGCCCTCACCCAGCGCATCACCGCCGGCGGCCGCATCGCGGCGGAGTCCACGGCGGAAATCAGGCTGGGAGATTAATTACTCCGCCTCGAGCCGGTCGAGTTTATCCGAGAAGAATCCCCAGCTCGCCTTGATAAGCCAATCCATCTGGCGCGCGTTGGATCGCTCGACCAGCTCCTCTTCGCTGCACGCATCCCACGCGAGACCGGTCGAGGCGGCGAACAACTGCGCCTTGCAGGCGCGTTCTATATGGATCGCGTTCAACGTCGCACCTTCGACGCTGGGGCCGCAGAATGTCAGGCCGTGGTTTTTCATGAACACCGCCCATTCACCGCCGAGCGATTCTGCCAGCCCGGCGCCGGTCTCACGCGTGTTGATCAGATCAGTGCGCAGATCGTAACGCGCCACCCGTCCGCCCAGCACCCGCGCCGTGCCCTGTACCACCGCGTGCAAAGTCTCGTTGGTGGCGGAGAAGATGCTGGCATGGAACGGATGGGTGTGGCCGACCGCGTTGATATCGGGCCGCGCAAGCATGATTTCCGTATGGATCGGCCATTCCAAATGCATCGGGCCATCGCCGTCCAGCAATTCGCCCTCCCACGATATCAACACCATGTCATCGAGCGAGCGCACCTGGCGCAGGCTGATGCCGCGCCTTTTCATCCACACGCCGCGCCCGTCCGGGTCGCGCATCGACAGATGCCCCTGGGTCAGGTCGGTGTGCTCTTCCATATCCAGCACCCGGCAGGCGCGCGCCAGTGTTTCGAGATCGCCCTGCAGGGATTGGCTGATGGTCATGGATTGTCTCCTGTTTCGGCAAAGCTACCACAGGCCGCGGCTTGACGGCACTCCACTTGAGCAACATCATGATTGAATACAAATTCAAGGAGCAATGAATATGACAGACGCGCCGACGGTGCGGCTGCGCGGGGACGGCTCGCCGGAGGGCTTTCTTGATCAGCCGGACGAATTCACCACCATACGCTATGAAATCGCGGAGCCCGGCATCGCGCTGCTGTCGCTCGACCGGCCGGATAAGCTCAACGCCTTCGATGAGCGCATGATAAGGGAAATGCGCGCGGTGATCTGGCGCATCGCGTTTGATGATACCGTGCGGGTGCTGATCATTACCGGCGAAGGGCGCGGGTTCTGTTCCGGGCGCGATATTCTCGGGCTTGATTACGAAAACAATCTGCCGTCGTCGCAATACCGCGCCTATGTGCGCGCCAATCACGAAATGCTCGACGATCTGGAGGCGCTGGAAAAGCCGGTGATTTCCATGGTCAACGGGATCTGCGCCGGCGGCGGGGTCGAGATCGCGGCGGCCAGCGATTTCCGCATCGCCGCCGAGGACGCCCAATTTGTTCTGACGGAAAACAATATCGGCGTCATTCCGGCGTCGGGCGCGGCGTCGCGCATGATCCAGATGATCGGTATCGGGCGGCTTAAGGAAATGATGATGACCACTTTGCCGGTCGACGGCGTCGAGGCGCACCGCATCGGCCTGGCCAACCGGGTCTATCCCTTGGACGATTTGCGCGAGGGCACGTTGGAATTCGCGCGCATATTATGTGAACGCGCGCCACTGGCGCTCGGCATGGCCAAGCATGTCATCAATTCCTGCCAGAATGTCGACACCGAAACCGGGCGCATCATCGAACGGCTCGGCCAGTCGGTGCTGATCAACAGCGAGGACGCCAGGGAAGGCAACGCCGCCTTCCGCGAAAAACGCAAGCCGGAGTTCAAGGGACGATGAAGCAGAACATCAACGGTCTCGATCTCTGGGTCGAACAAGGCGGGTCCGACGCGGACGGCGGGTCGGGCGCGCCTACATTACTCCTCATGCATGGCGCGGGCTGCGTTGCCGGGGTGTGGGACGGTCTGGTCGACATTCTTGAGAACAAATGGCCCGGAAACTGGATTGTTCCCGATCTGCGCGGCCATGGGCGGTCCGACCATGCCGACGATTACAGCGTGGGACATCTGGCGGCCGACATGGCGTCGCTGCTGCGCGATACCGGCAAAGTCGTGATCTGCGCCCATTCCATGGGCGGCTTAATCGCCATGGCGCTGGCAACCGGGATGTACGGCGTCGATGTGAAACACGCCATCGCCATCGGCACCAAAATCAGCTTTACCGACGAAGAACTCGCCCAGACCCTGAAACGGGCGGAAATGCCCAACCGACTGTTCGACACGCGCGACGACGCCATCGAACGGTTCCTTCTGGTGTCCGGGCTCACCGGGCTGGTCGACCCCGGCTCCGATGTCGCCGCCTCGGGCGTGCTAGAGGACAGCGGCGGCTTTCGCCTGGCCGCCGACATGCGCGGCGCGCTCATCGCCAAATCCGCATATACGGAAGAGCTTTACGCCGCGGCGAGCGCGCATACCCATGTTGTACTCGCCGCGGGGGAAAACGACGCGATGGTTCCAATTCCGCAACTCCGCGAACTCGACCCGCAAGGGGTCGAACTCATCGGGCTCGGCCACAACGCCCATGTGGAAGACCCGGAAGCGGTCTGGAAACTGATCACAAACACGATTGGGATGGATCATGGATGAAATTATCGACACCGAGGCCTTCAGCTTGCGGCGATTTGTCGAAAACTTGCCGGCGGATTCACTGGAAACCATCGACGCGCCGATAAAACTTTCTGAAATCGCGGCCCGGCTCGACGGCAATCCCAAGGCGGTGCTGTTCCGCAACGCCGGACCCGAGGGCGTTGAACTGGTCGGCAACGTGCAGGGCAGTCGCGCGCGAATGGCGCTGGCGCTGGGCGTTGAACCGCGCGACCTGATGCAAACCGTCTCCGACCGGCTGGCCAAGCCGATCGCGCCGATCGAAATTTCGCGGACCGACGCGCCGGTGCAGCAGGTGGTGCTGGACGGCGACGATGCCGATCTCACCGCCCTGCCCGCCCATCTGCAGCATGATCTCGACGGCGCGCCTTATATCTCGGCCACCTTGGATTTTTCCGTCGATCAAAGCACCGGTTTCACCAATGTCGGCATGCGGCGGCTGATGCTGCGCGGACGCCGCCAGGCCGGGGTGGACATGCAGGCGCCGAGCGATTTAAAGGCGATCTACGGCGCGTTCCATGGCAAGGGCGAAACCATGCCGGTCGCCTTCGTGGTCGGCTCGCACCCGGCCGACGCCATCGCCGCCGTGTCCATGATGAAGGCGCAAGATGATTTTGGCCTGATCGGCGGATTGCGTGATGCGGCGGTCCCGAAAGTCAAATGCGTTACCAGTGGACTGTTTGTGCCGGGCGACGCGGAACTGGTGTTGGAAGGCTATCTCCATGCCGACGGCTGGACCGAGCCGGAAGGCCCGTTCGGCGAATTTGTCGGCTATTACGGCAAGCTCAAACAGAACCCGGTGTTTCATTTGACCGCGATCACCCACCGCTCGGACATGCTGTTCCAGACCGCGACCATCGGCGGGCGATACATGGAAAACACCGACACGGCGCAGATCTGCACGCTGCGCACCGAAGCCACAGCCTGGGCGGCGCTGCAAAACGCGGTGCGCGAGCCGTTGGCGATCTATGTCACCGCTTCCTGCGGCGGCATGTATAACGCGCGCGTCGCGATCCGTCAGCGGGTACCGGGCGAGGCCCGCAACGCTATCGCCGCCGTGCTCGGCTCCATGGCCGATATCAAACATCTGTTCGTGGTCGACGGCGACATCGATATCTTTTCCGACGCGCAGATCGACTGGGCACTGGCGACGCGGTTCCAGGCGGACCGCGATCTGGTAACATCGACCGGCTACCGGGCCGTGCCGCTCGACCCGTCTCTTGAGGGCGAATGGACCGGCGCCAAGGCCGGCTTCGATCTGACTCTGCCGTTTGGCAAGGAGGACTCGCAGGAATTCACAGTGCCCACCCCACCGGTCCTAAAGGACCGCCGCAACCAGACCGTGGAAGCCGCGCTGGAAGACGGCCCGAAATATTTCCGCGAACTGATGGAATGGACCGGCAGCGACGACGGCCGCGAAATCATCCGCGTGTTGGAAGGGTTTTACGCGGATGGGTCGCTGGGGCGGTTGGAGGATGGGCGGTATATGCGGGGGTGATTGGTTTCACTCGGCATATTGCGA
>JAYZAW010000003.1:0-3017 GCA_036339495.1 Pseudomonadota bacterium
ATCAGTTGTAAATAAATCTGACACTTTTCGCCTGTTTCCTCCAGAACCTGTAAAATCCATCGACAACGACGACTCAAACAAATCGTACAATTGCATATCTATATGATGATAACGGAAAATATGAGATTGCAATTCAGACGATCCCATCAACGCGGTCCGGAATGTTCAGGCGGGGAGCCCCCGGCGGCGCGACATGATAGGGGACCGGCGATCAGCGCCTCGCCACGCAATCTTCCTTGCGGGTGATGGGCTGCCGTGCAAGTTTGCGCGCTCTGAACTCAAGGAGTATGCGCTTTGGCCGATCTGCCCGAAACCTCGAACCGTCTCGTGCCGCGTGATTTCGGCGATCTCCGGGGTTGGATCGAGGCGCTGATCCAGGAAGGCGAGCTGCATCAGGTCGAGGCCGAAGTCGATTGGGACTGCGAACTGGGCGCGATCGCGCGCAAGACATTCGGCAATGGCGACGGGCCGGCGCTTCTGTTCAACAACATCAAGGGTTATGGGCCGGACGACGATGTCTGGTCGCATCAGGTGTTTACCGGCGGCATGTCCAATTACAGCCGGATCGCCATGACACTGGGCCTGCCCAAGGATGCGCCGGTGCGCGACATGATCCAGGCCTGTCGTCATTATATGACCCAGCGGGTCGAACCGGTGAAGGTCGAGACCGGCAAGGTCAAGGAAATCAAGCATACCGGCGACGATATCGATCTGTACAAGCTGCCCGTGCCGCGCTGGCACCGTCACGACGGCGGCCGCTATATCAACACCTATCAGGCGACCGTGACCATGGACCCGATCACCGGCGTCCATAATGTCGGGCTCTATCGCGGCATGCTGGGCGAAAAGCCCGACACGCTGCCGGTGCTGCTGTGGACGGCGCAGAACTGGGGCACCCATTTCGAGGAATGGAAGAAAAAAGGCCAGAAGATGCCGGTCGCCCATGTTTATGGCTACGAGCCGTCGATGACGTTCTGCGCCTCGGCGCCGGTACCGACGGGGGTCTGCGAATATGACGTGATGGGCGCGATCAGGGGCACGCCGGTGCCGCTGGTCAAATGCGAAACCGTCGATCTCTGGGTGCCGGCCGATGCCGAAATAGTGATTGAGGGCTATATCGACGACGACCCCGCGACGTTCGAGATGGAAGGCCCGTTCGGCGAATATACCGGCTATTTCGGCGGCGATCAGGGTCCCAAGCACGTTACCAAGGTGACCTGCGTGACCCACCGCAAGGACCCGATCTATCGCGGCACGTTGGAAGGCACCCTACCCAAGATGCTGAACGAGAACTCGGTGACGTCCTCGATCCAGCGCGCCGGGGTGGCGTGGAACGTGCTGGAGCGCGCCGGGGTGCCCGGCATCACCGACGTGCATTGCGCGCCGGCCAATAACGGCACGTCTTTGATGATCCAGATGCACCAGACCTATCGCGGCCAGGCGAAACAGGCCGCCGCCGCGATCTGGGGCTCAAACGCGTCCCATCTGCGTTACAAGAACATCTGGGTGGTCGACGAAGATATCGATATCCGCGATTACGGCGCGCTCGACTGGGCGCTGGCCTACCGGGTCAACGCATCCGAGGACGACATCGTGTTCTTCCCCTCGACCTGGGGCTCACTGCTCGACCCCTCGACCCGGCTGTCGGACCGCGACCCGTTCCTGTACGGCACCGGCAAATGGACCCGCATGCTGATCGACGCCACGGTCAATCTCGATTTCGAGCCCGAGGAACAATATCAGGGCAACCGCTACCCCCGCATGGTGATCCCGGCCGACGAAGACCGCGACCTGGTCGACAAACGCTGGGAAGAATACGGCTTCGAGCCGGACTCATAGTGGTTAGCGCCGCGCAGCGAAAAATGCTTTGAGAAGCGCCCCCGCCCTTTCCTCGTCGATTCCGCCATAAACTTCCGGCCGGTGATGGCAGCTCGGGTGGTCGAATACCCGCGCGCCGTGTTCCACGCCGCCGCCCTTGGGGTCGGACGCGCCGAAATAGAGCCGGCGTATTCGGGCGAAGGATATCGCGCCGGCGCACATCGGGCACGGCTCCAGCGTGACATAGAGATCGCACCCGACCAGACGCGGCGCGCCGCGCTTGACGGCCGCTTCCCGGATCGCCAGGATTTCGGCGTGCGCCGTTGGGTCGGAAAGCTCTTCCGTGCGGTTGCCGGCGCAAGCGAAGATATCGCCGGAACCTGGATCTACGACAACCGCGCCGACCGGCGCCTCACCGCGCGCCGCCGCCGCCCCGGCCGCTTCCAGCGCGATTTCCATGAAATTTTGGGGTCCCGGCATGGCCGATCGATGCTCCCTGATCTTAACTTTTTGGCAAGGTGCGCGCGACTAGGTTAACAAACGGAAACCATGAGCGCCAAACATGTCCGAACCGCCCGGAAAGCTTGAGCATATTCTGCTGCAGGCCATAAGTCTCTATCACGCGGGCCGGACCCGGGAAACCGGTGAACTTTGCCGCAATATTCTGGAATCCGCGCCGGACGAACCCAATACGCTGCATCTGCTTGACGTGGTGCATTTGATGAACGGCGATTACGCGTCCGCCGCCGAATATCTGACCAGCGCGGCACGGGTCGATTCCGGCAACGCCGATATTCTCAACACTCTCGCCACCGCGCTCCGCAAATTGGGCGATGCAGAACAGGCGGAACAATTCTATCAGCGCGGCATCGCGCTGGACGGCGATTCCGCTAAATCCCTGGTGAATCTGGCCAATCTGTATCGCGGCGCGGGAAATTTGAAACATGCCGCCGACCATTACCGGGAAGCTCTGGAAAAAGACCCGGACTATTACCGAGCGCCGAATAATCTCGGGCTTACGCTGGACGGTCTCGGCGCTCAACATGTTTCAGCGCGCCATGGAAGCCAAACCGGGAAATTCCGAACCGCTCGTCAACGTGGCCCTGCTTTTGGGCAAGCTCGGCGAATGGCGGGCCAGCCTGAAAATTCGACAAGCTGGTGCAATCGAATCCGAAGGACGGGCGTTATCAGACCGGACG
>JAYZAW010000004.1:0-5681 GCA_036339495.1 Pseudomonadota bacterium
GATCGAGGCCGATAATGCTAACATTCATGGTGGATGGCTCCTTTTGCTCGTGGTCCTTGATGGAAACCACACTTGGGCACATTGCGATGCCGGGAGCGGGAGCCATCCACAACATCTCCTTTAATTACCTGTCTCGCGGCGCGCTTCAAACCGGACCAGGGCGTAGGACGATCCGAAGATTACCGCCGCGCCGATCCAGGTCCAGAAATCGACGATTTCGCCGAACAGGATGAAGGCGCAGCCGGCTGTCATGGGCAGGCGCAGGAAATCATAGGGCACCACGGCGCTGGCGTCGGCCGCGTGGTAGGCCTTGGTCAACATATAGACGCCCAATGTGCCCGATAGCCCGACGCCGACCATCAATCCGAAATCAGCCCAGCCGGGCGTCGTCCAGACGAACAAAGCGGGGACCAATCCCAAGGGCAACATGATCAGATTGACGTAAATCACCGCCTGGATCGGCCTGTCGGTGCGCATCAGCAGCTTGATGCAGATATTGGATCCGCCATAGATAAGCGCGGACACGATCACGGCGATGGTCGCGAAGCTGATTTCCTCAAAGCCCGGCCGCACGATAATCAGAATGCCGATGAACCCGATCACGGTCGCGCGCCACCGCGCCATGCCGACGGCCTCGCCCAGGATGATCGCGGCCAGCACCGTGATGAACATGGGCTGGGTAAAGCTCAGCGCCACCACGTCGCCGAGCGGGATGCGCGAGATTCCATAAAAAAGCCCCAGCATGCCGAGATAAGCGAGCGTGGCGCGCAGCACATGCAGCCCGAGACGTTCGGTGCGCAGCACGCCGATGCCTTCCCGCATCAGCACCGGCCCCAGCACGATCAGCGCCACCGCATTGCGGACAAACAATATTTCGAAGGTGGAATAATCCCCGGCCAGCAGGCGCACGAAGATCATCATCGCCGTCCAGCCGACGCAGGCGGCGATCATGAACGCCACGCCGCGCATGGCCGGGGAGAGGGCGTCCATCAAACGAACACCGCACCTCCATCGGGTTCAAGACAACGGAATGCCGCTGACATGCTTCTGGAACGCGGGGCGCCCATTGATGCAGTCGTACCAGCGTTTCAGATTGGGATAATCCTCGCGTTCGATATCGAGATTGAACCAGCGGTAGGACAGGATCGCGAGCGGCATGTCACCGATGGTGATGGCCGATCCGGTAATGAATTCCCTGCCGTCGAGATAGCGGTCGACGATGGCCAGCTGGGCGGAGAAATTGTCGCGCCCGGCCAGGATAGCATCCATGTTGCGCTTTTCCAGCGGAGTGCGGATCAGCCCCATGAAAGTCGGCCCGTGGGACGGGGCCAGCGTGCTGGTGCCCCATTCGAGCCAGCGATGGGCGTCGCCGCGCACCTGCAGATCGTCCGGGTACCATGTGCCGGCGGCGTGTTTCGACGAAAGATAGGAAATGCAGGCATTGGATTCCCACAGCACGAAATCCTCGTCGATGATGGTCGGCACGCGCTTGTTGGGGTTGAGCGCGATATAGTCCGGCTGGTCGTTGCCGCCGAACGGTCCGCCGATATCCTCGCGTTCGAACGGCAGGTCGATTTCCTCGCACAGCCAGGCGACTTTCTGCACATTGGCGGATGTCTTGCGTCCCAGAACTTTCAACATTTTTTTGCTTTCCTTTTCAGTCAATTTGGCCAGTCAATTTGGTCAATCAAGTTGCATCAGCACGCCCTTGAGATAGGCGCTTTCCGGTAAGTAAGGATGCACGGGATGATCCGGTCCCGCGCCCCCGCCATGAATGATCCGGCCGCTTCGGTGGGCGTCGCGCAACCCGCCGCGCAGCTGTTCCGCGAAGCTGATCCCATCGACATGATAGGAGCAGGACGCGGCGAACAGAAACCCGCCGGGCGCGACGCAGCCGGCCGCCAAACGCGCCAGCTTGCGATAGCCTTTCAACCCGTTGCGCAAATCTTTCTTGGATTTCACGAAGGCCGGCGGGTCGGTGACGACCATGTCGAAAACCTCTCCGGTCCGGGTGAGTTCACCAAGCTGATAGAAGCTTTCATTGCGCGTGAATTCGCAGTGGTCGGCGACATCGTTCCTTTGCGCCGCCTGTTCCGCGAGGCCGAGGGCGGCTTCGGAGCGGTCGACACAGACCACTTTGGCCGCCCCGGCGACCGCCGCCTGAATCCCGAACCCGCCGAGATAGCTATACATATCCAGCACCCGGCGGTCCTTGGCGAGCCGCGCCACGCGGGCGCGGTTTTCCCGGTGGTCATAGAACCAGCCGGTCTTCTGCCCACCCGCCGGATCGGCCAGGAATGTCACGCCATTTTCGATCACCTCGATCGGCGCGCCGCCGAAATCGCCTTTGGCGACAATCGCTTCCGTCGGGAGATTTTCCAGCCCGCGCCCGGCATTATCGTTGCGCAGCAGCACGGTTTCGGGCGCCAGCACCTCATCCAGCGCCACGAGGATTTCCGGCAGCAGCAGATCCATGCCGGCGGTATTGGCCTGCACCACCAGTGCGTCGCCATAGCGGTCGATGACCAGCCCGGGCAGACGGTCGGCCTCGGACCAGACCAGCCGGTAATAAGGCGCATCGAACAGGCCCTCGCGCAGCGCCAGCGCATATGAAATCCGCCGCGCGATATAATTGCGGTTGATCGCCACATCTTCCCGCCCGGTCAGCAGCCGCGCGCTGATCAGCGGATGGGGGTTGAAAGTCGCCGTGCCCAGCGTCGCGCCGCCGGCATCGACCAGGGTCACGATCCCGCCGGGCGGCAAGGCGCGGGTTTCCGCGGTCATGTCGATTTCGTTGGAAAACACCCAGGGGTGGCCGGCGCGCACGCGCTTTTGCCGGCCCTGCTGGACGCGAACGCGGGGATGGGCCGTGGCGTTTGACGGGTTGGCGGCAGCGGATGGTTCTGGGGTCATCGGCGGAGTTTATCCCCTGTGACCGTCAGGGCAAAAGGAAACCCGGATCAATCGAAATATCCGTTGGCGCGGAACCAGTCGGCGGCGTCGGTCAGCGCCTCGCCGCCCGGCCGGGGCGCGTATCCCAGCTGGTCGATTGCCTTCCTGCTGGAAAAATACATCCGCTTCTTGGCCATGCGCAAAGCTTCCGCCGTCACCATCGGTTCGCCGCCGAACAGACGGCTGGCCAGCTCGGCGCCCCAGGCAATGGGAAACAGCGGCAGGCGCGGCAGACGGATGCGCGGCGCGGGACGGCCGAGATGGGCAGCGGTGATTTCGAGGATTTCGCGCAAGCTCATATTGTCGCCGCCGAGGATATAGCGCTCGCCGATATCGCCCTTGCGCCAGGCCAGCAGATGCCCGGCCGCCACGTCATCCACATGCACCACGTTGAGCCCGGTATCCACATAGGCCGGCACGCGGCCGCGGCCGAATTCAACGACGATGCGCCCGGTCGGAGTCGGCTTGATGTCGCGCGGACCGAACGGGGCCGCCGGGTTCACCGTGACCACGGGAACGCTTTCTTCCGCCGCAAGCCGCACGGCTTCGGCCTCGGCGAGAAATTTGGACCGCTTGTAATGCCCGATCATGTCGGCCACGGTCGCAATCGTTTTTTCCGTACCCGGCGAACCGTCGGAATTGTAACCGATGGCCGCGACCGACGAAGTATAGACGATACGCCCGGCTCCGGCGTCGGCGGCGGCGAGCAGCAGATTGCGGGTGCCGTCCACATTGGCGCGGTACATCACCGACGGGTCGGCGACCCAGAGCCGGTAATCGGCGGCGACATGGAACACCACGTCACAGCCTTTCACGGCGCG
Organism: Pseudomonadota bacterium; assembly: GCA_036339495.1. Taxonomy (GTDB): domain Bacteria; phylum Pseudomonadota; class Alphaproteobacteria; order MPNO01; family MPNO01; genus CALGIA01. The sequence goes on from JAYZAW010000004.1 coordinate 3,774, forward strand.
CGACAGGGATTGCGCGTCGGTCAGATCGCCGGTCGCGACTTCGCAATCGATGCCGGCGATATTGTCCCTGTTGCTGGCGTCGCGCATCAGCACGCGGACGGCTTCGCCGGCATCGACCAGATGGCGCAGCACCGCCGAGCCGACGAACCCGGATGCGCCTGTTACCAGCGCGGTCATCAGGCGCGGAACACCGCCTGTGCGGTGCGGATGGTGAGATAGGCGATGGTGCCGAAACAGCCGATCAGGAACAGCGGGTATAAATAGCCGAGCCACACAATAGGCCCGATCAGATAGATGCCGTCTTCGAGCTCAAACGGCCCCCAGCTCGGGTAGGTCGGCGGCGGATTGTCGAGGGTCGCTTCCATGCGGAACTGCAAGACGGCGTTGATGGTGATCGCGACCCCGGCGACCACCGGCAAAAAGAGCATCCACGGCTCGCCGCCGCCGCGCCACAGACCGATGCCCATGCCGATGAACAAGGCCGCATAGGCGATCACGCCGACGATGCCGTCGAAGAAATAGCCGAAGCGCGAGGTCTGGCCGGTGAGCCGCGCCAATTCGCCGTCCATGTGATCGATAAAACGCGAAATCATAAACACGCCCGCGCCCCAATGGATCGCCGCGCCGTCGCCCCAGGCGAACAGGCTGGCCCCGACCAGGGACAAGATTAGGCTAAAGGCGGTGATCTGGTTCGGCGTGACCGGTGTTTTCGCCAGCGGCCGCACCAGGACGCTCGCCAGCCGTTGATCGAGGGGGATCTGGCTCATCGGGCGTCACGGCCCATCACGCTCATCAGCGCGGGCAGCACGATCAAGGTGCAGATCAGGGTAAAGGCGATCGCGATGGTCAAGAGCTCCCCCATGCTCGACGTGCCGCGATGGGACGATATAGCGAGGCTGCCGAACGACCCGATCGTGGTCAGGGCGCTCAGTATAACCGCCCGCGGGGTCGAGGTCTGCATCAGCGGCGCCGCCCGGCGCTGGGATTCGCGCGTGCGGGACACCAGATGAATGCCGCTCGCCACCCCAAGACCCGCAAGCAGCGGCAGCACGATGACATTCGCGAAATTGAACGACATTCCCAGCACCACCGACGCCACCACCGTCAGCAGCGCCGCCAGAGCCAGCGGCAGGATCACCAGCAGGGTATCGCGCGCGCTGCGCAGCACCACGATCAGCAGGATAAATACGGCGGCCAGCGTGATAAAGGCGGCATTGCGGATCGCCGACACCACGACATCGCCGGATTCGATGATCTCCACCGGGCTGTCGGTCGCCCGGGGCGCGATGCGCCGCACCGCCGTCACGAAACGGCGGAGCGCGCGGTTGTCGTTGATGTTTTCCGCCGGGAAAACCTGTATCCGGGCGGTTCCGTCGGCGCTCAGGAACCGCGCGCGGAGATCTTCCGGCAAATCAGCGCGCCCAACCTCTTCGGCCTCAAGCGCCAGACGAAGGCTGTCGAGCCGCGCCGGCAGATAGTGCAACAGCGATTCTTCCAGGGTTGCGAGGATTTCCGGGTTGCCGTTAAACGGCGCCAATGATTTGGCGAGACCGTCCAGGCGCATGCGCAACGTTGCGTGACGGGACGCGGCGATCGCCGTTTGAAAAGATCTGAGCGCCTTGCCGCGGTCCGGTTTGGGCGCTTTCCGCGCATCGCCCTGCTGCATGATTGGCGTCATGAACAGGCCGATCTCCTCGATCACGGCGAGCTTGTCTTCCTGCGCGGCGGGGATGAAATCGGCCAGGTACAGCGTGTGATCGACCTCGGCAAGCTCCTCGAGCCTGCGCACCTGTTCTTTTGCGGCGAGGGGATTGGGCGTCAGCACCTGAATGGTATAGGGCGCAGTATCGGAATCATCCATGAGTTCGAGAAAGGTCGCCACGGATTCGGTGGTCGGGTCCTTGAGTG
>JAYZAW010000005.1:0-23006 GCA_036339495.1 Pseudomonadota bacterium
GCGCCACATTCAGCGCCGACAATTTCGCGGCAATTTCGGATATTCTGGTTGCGTTTGATTCGGATGACCCATCCGGCGGGGATTCAGATCTTGCCGCGCCATTTCCGACCGGCGCGAACAATATAACGGGTGAAGGCTCGCTTAGCCCAGGAAACATACTGATTATCCAGGAGAATTTCGGGTCCTGTGGAACATTGCCTTACACGAATTGCAGCGACCCCGATGACGAGGGATCCCGGCCCGCTGGCGTCATAACCGTCGAATTTACCGCACCTATATTTCTCCATATCATCAACTTTTTGGATATTGAATTAGCGGAAAATGGCGTGACGGACAACAACCGGATTTCGCTGTTTGGGCCGTTGAACAGTTTGATCAATAATAATTTCTTCACACCGTTCAGGGGCAACCGGAAATGGGATCGTGTCTCGTTCAACACATCGGGCGTAACGAAAATTGAGATTAATATGGGCGGCTCCGGCGCGGTAGACGATATTGTCTTTTCCGTTTCTGAACCCGGCGCCCTTATAATATTTGGGTTCGGCCTGGTTGGGTTGGCCCTCGCACGGCGCAGGCGCGCCGATTGACGGGACATCCGAACGTTTAGCTAATCGGGTCGCCATCTGCGAGTTCGACCGCCTACCGAAACCGCGGCATCACTTTTTCTGAAAACAGCCGCATCGAGACTTCGGCGGCGGCGTAGTTCGTGCGGTGAGGCAGGATGTGGAGCGAGGCGGTCGCGATCTCGCCGAGACCGTCGAGGTAATCCGCCACCATTTCGCTGACCTTATCCGGCGTCCCGACCCAGGCGATGCCGCGCGCGACCTGGGCCTCGAAAGAATCTTCCTTGAGCCCGGCGATGATGTGGTCATAGCCGGGGTAATCCTTGGTGCTGGCGCCGTCGAGCCAGCCCGATGCGGCGTCCACCAGCGCGTCCAAATAGGAATCCAGATTGGGGCCAAAGGCGGCGCGCGCAGCATCGCCGTCCTCGTTCACATGCATGGAGAAGGACAGCATGATTTGGGCTTTGCCCGGATGGCCGGCATCGCGCCATGCGTTGCGATAGGTGTTCAGCAGACCGGCCATCATTCCGCCGCCCATGGGGATCGCCATCAGATGATGACCGTTGCGGCCGGCGGCTTCGAAGGATTTCTCGGACGCCAGCGCCGCTACCCAGAAAGGCGGTCGCGGTTGCTGGGTCGGTCGCGGCAGCGAGGTGACGTTCTTGAAACTGTTGAAATTGCCGTCGGCGCTGACCTGCTCGCCTTCGAGTAATCTTGCGATCTGGACTATGCCTTCATCGTAGCGCGCGCGGCTTTCATCCAGGCTGATCCCGAATGTCTCGAATTCATGGGGCAAAAAGGCACGCGCAAACCCGACATCGAGCCGTCCGCCGCACAGTGCATCCAGCATGCCGATCTCGCCCGCCATTTTCAGCGGATTGTTGAACGCGGGCAGCAGTGCGCCGGTCACCATGCGCGCGTGGGCCGATCGCTGGCACGCGGCGGCCAGAAACACCACGGGGTTTGGGCTGTAACCACCATAGGGGTGGAAGTAATGCTCGACCGTACGCACATGTGTGTAACCCAATTCGTCACACAGCCCGACCAGTTTCAACGCCTCGTCCCAATATTGGGCGGCGGATTTGTCGCCGGGTCCGCAGCTCGGGAAAAAATTCAGCCCGAATTCCATTTAGGTCTCCTTTTCCGCGTATTGTGACGCGCGGGGCGGTGGGCCACAATGGCGGCAGATAGGAAGATCGATCAAAGAAATTACCAAACCTGTTTTCAGTTTCAATGTCGCAATCCTCATAGGCTCGGTCGTGCTGATGTTCGTGGGGTGGGGCGCGACCTATGTCATCGTGGTCGCGCTCAAGCCGATCGCGCAGGAATTCGGCTGGCCGCGCGCGGTGCCGTCGCTGGCCATCTCGTTTCAGTTCGTGGGCTCGGGCATCGGCGGCATTCTGATGGGCTTGCTGCTCGACAAGACCGATATGGGCAAGCCGGCGTTGGTCGGCACGCTGATGATCAGCGGCGGTGCGTTGGCGGCGAGCGCGATTACCGCCGCCTGGCAGCTTCACATCATCTACGCTCTGATGATCGGCGTCTTCGGGGTTGGCAGCCTGTCCGCGCCGCTGCTGGCCAATATCGTCCGCTGGTTCGAATTTCGCAAAGGCATGGCGGTTGGGGTCGTGACCAGCGGTCAGGCGCTGGCCGGCATTATTTGGACGCCGATTTTCGGCTGGACGATCAGCGAAATGGGCTGGCGCGACACATTTTTCTGGTACGGCATCGCGGCGTTTTGTCTGATGCTGCCGATCTGTTTGTTCATCGGTCGATCACCGCCAAAGACAGAACAACCTGCGGTTCGAGCACCGTCCGGCGCGCTTCCCGCGCAAGCCATTGGCCCGGAACGCAAGCTTGCGACCAATTTCATGCAGATCTCACTGTGCATCGCCATCGTCGGTTGCTGCATCGCCATGTCGCTGCCTTTGGCGCATCTGGTGTCGCATGCCACGGATTTGGGCATCCCGATAAATCACGCGGTGCAGATCATGTCACTGATGCTGGCGACGACATTTCTGACCCGCTTCTTTGCGGTCGGGCTGTTGTCCGACAGCTTCGGCGGCCTGCGCGCGTTGATCGCGTTTTCCGTGGTCCAGGCGGTGTCGCTGGCTTTGCTGACCGTGGTCGATGGTATGGTGGCGCTCTATGTTGTGGCGGCGATTTTCGGCTTCGGGTATGGCGGAATATTCCCGGTCTATGCGGTCATCGTTCGCGAACATCTGCCCATCATGGAGGTCGGCCGCCGTACAGGGTTGGTGTTCTTTTTCGGCGCCACGGGAATGGGGATCGGAAGCTGGATGGGCGGCCAGCTTTACGACATGACCGGCAGCTACGTTTCCGCCTTCCTGATCGGGGTCGCCTTCAACGTGTTCAATCTCGTTTTGATCGCCGCGCTCACCTTTCGCACTGGCCGCAATATTCGCCAGGCGGCAATTGCCTGAAATTAATCGGCCTTATCAAGCGCCGTCCATTGGTCGGCGAGCCTCTGGGCGCGCTCGATTTCTTCCTCGGTCATCCTGGGGCGCAAATTGTGCAGCATTTTCAGCGTATTCGCGCGCTTTTCCGCGCGCACTTTTTTGAGCGCCAGAGGTAGCCAAACATAAGACTTAACGTGATCTTTTATCGACGGGATATCCCGACTATAGAAATCGCCGAGCAATATTCTTGCATCTCCGTCACCCTGGCCGGCCGCTTCGCGTAGCCAGCGTACCGCCACGTCGAATTCGATCTTTATGCCCTGGCCTCTGATATGCATCACGGCGACGCTGACTTTGGCGGGCGCATTGCCGGCTTTGGCGGCGGTCAGGAATTCGCGATAGGCGGTTTCGTAATCCTTCGCTTTATAGGCCTTGGTACCCTTGTTGATATCGGCCCATGCCGAACCCGCTAGGCCGACGGCGAAAACAGCAAATATCGCCAGTTTTTTCATGGCGGCGTCCTCAATCGGGAATATGCGGCGGGCGTCGATCAGCCCATGGTTGCGCGGCTTCGAAAGCAGCCGCGACGGCCAGCAGATCGGCGTCGGCATACCATCTGCCGATGATCTGCAGCCCGATCGGCAACCCGTCATCGGTCCAGCCGCAGGGAATGCTGATCGCGGGGTGTCCGGTCAGATTGAACAGATTGAGATAGGGGCACCAGCTTTTCCGCATGTCCCCGACATCTATTCCGTCAATCTCGATCGGGTCGAGCGCTTTGTGGGTGGCCTGCAAGGGCCGCCGGCTGATGGTCGGGGTCAGCACGAAATCCACTTCATTGAACCAGGTCTGCACGGCGCGGAACAGCCGGGTGCGGCCGTACATGGCGCGCTGCAGATCGGGGCCCGAATAGCTCAGCCCCTCGCGGATGCCTTCGACCAGGCTCGGGTCCATGCGGTCGCCGCGTTCTTCCATGTCCTTGCCGAATCGCACGGCCCAATTCGATTGCTGCAAAATACGCCAGGTCGGTTCGGCGTTCTCAAATTTTTCATCGATCCGGGAGATCGAGCCGCCGAGCCCTTCGAACACAGTCACGGCGGCTTCGCAGGCCGCGCGTACTTCATCGGCCAGCACGTCATTGCCGAGCAAGGGACGAAATGCAAAACGCAGCCCCTTGATGTCGTTGCCGGCGAGCCCAGTCATGTAATCGCCGCCCGCCGCCCCCATGGAAAGCGGGTCCGAACCGTGCTCTCCGGCCAGCACGCCAAGCGCCAACGCGCAATCTGCGATGGTGCGCGAAAGGATGCCGAGATGGATGAAGTTCTGGAACCCGTCCGGGACCTGATTATGGGGAACCAGCCCGAGTGTCGGCTTGAACCCGACCACCCCGGTGCAAGCCGCGGGAAGCCGCGTCGATGCGCCCGCGTCAGTCGCCAGAGATATAGGGCCAATGCCGGCGGCGACCGCGGCGGCCGACCCGCCGGACGATCCGCCCGGCGTAAGATCGAGGTTCCAAGGGTTGCGGGTGACGCCGAACAGGGGCGCGTCAGTCAGTAGTTTGTGGGCGTTGTCCGGCGTGGTGGTTTTGCCGACGATCACCGCGCCGGCGGCTTTCAGTCGCGTGACCGAAACCGCGTCGGCCGGCGCGATATTCTCCGTCATCAGCACCGAGCCGAAAGTCGTCGGCAGGCCATTGATGTTGATTAGATCCTTGACCGAAATGGGAACGCCGTGCATGGGTCCGAGCGACTCGCCCCTCGATGCGGCATCATCGGCGCGTCGTGCATCCTGACGCGCGCTTTCACCCATCACCGCAATGAAGGCATTGAGTGTTTTGCTGCTGGCCTCGATGCGGGCCAGCACATTTTCCGTCGCCTCCAGTGACGAAATCCGTCCGGCCTGGATTTCAGTGGCGAGCTTGGTTGCCGGCATAAAGGCAAGTTCCGCGTCGGTCATTCGGCTCTCCCTGTCGCGGCACAATAGAACGACCTTGCGGCGATGTCGATTTCGCGCCCATGGTGCCCGCCGAAGGTTGGGATAATATAAATGATTCGACGGGTATTTGGATGATCTCGTTGGATGCAAGGCCTTGGTGATCGGCCATTCCAATATTGTGGGCAAGCCCATAGCGCGGCTTTTGTTGACGGAGTTTTGCACCGTCACCATCGCCCATGTGAAAACCCGGAATTTGGCGGATGAATGCCGCGCGGCCGATATCGTGATTACCGCCGCCGGTCAGCCGAATCTGGTAAAGGGCGACTGGATCAAGCCGGGCGCCGTGGTGATCGACGTCGGCATCACCCGTATTAAGGAGCCCGACGGCAAAATCGGCCTGACCGGTGATGTGGATTTCGAGGAAGTAAAACACGTCACGGGTCACATTACGCCGGTTCCGGGCGGCGTCGGCCCGATGACGATCACCTGCCTGCTGGCCAATACCCTGAAGGCGGCCAGGGCGCATATCGGGCATGCTTCAGTGTCCGCTCGCGACGATGAAGGGGTTCGTCCGTCGATATAATTTGGCGACCCGAATTAGGATCAAGTGCATAACGCCTAGGCGACTGGATTTCGCGAATGAGGCCTAGGGCTATAGCAAAACCAAACTGAGCTGGGGAAAGGCGACCAACAGGGCGACGACCAGCAGCATGATGATCACAAATGGGAACGCGCCGGCGAAGATATCGTTGAGCGATACCCGCGCGTCGTCGAGCGTCGATTTTACCACATAGACGGTAATGCCCAGCGGCGGCGTCAGAAGCCCAATTTCCACAGACACCACCGACACGATTCCAAACCAGATCAGATCTCCGCCCATGGAGGCGACCACGGGGATCGCCAGCGGCAGGGTGATCACCATAATCGAAACCGAATCCAGAATCGTTCCGAGGAATACCAGCAGCACGATATAGGCAAACATGAAGCCGTACAGGCCGAGATTGGCCTCGGCGGCGAACCCGCTGACCTGTTGCGGCAGGTTTGACATGGCGAGCATCTGGCCGTAGATTCGCGCCGCCAGGATCAGAAAAAGGATCGACACCGTGACATGGCCCGTTTCAATCACGGTGGTCCAAAGATTGGACCAGGTCAGCTTGCGCCGCGCGAGGGCAATCACCAGCGCACCCAGCGCCCCCGCCGCGCCGGCCTCGGTCGGGGTGAATACGCCGCCATAGATGCCACCCAGCACCAGAACCACCAGCAGCAAGATGGGGAACAGTTTCTTCGCCGCGGACCGGATGCTTTCATCCTCCGCATGGATTTCGGTTCCGCCAATATATTTCGGCATGTAGATCGCCATCAACACGATGCCTAGCGACATGGCGGTGGCGAGGATAATGCCCGGAATGACCGCGGCGAGAAACAGCCGCCCGACCGATTCCTCGGCCAGGAAACCGTAGATAATCAACAGCAGACTCGGTGGAATCAGCATGCCGAGCACCGACGAACCCGCGACAACCCCAACGGAAAACCGTGGCGTATAGCCGTGGCGCAGCATTTCCGGCGTGGCGATCTTGGTGAATACGGCGGCCGAGGCGATCGACGACCCGGTGATCGAGGCGAAGATCGCATTGGCCACCACGGTCGCGACGCCGAGCCCGCCCTTGACGCGGCGAAGCGCCCAGCGCGCGACCTCGAAGGTTTCTTTGCCGACGTCGGAAACCGCGACTAGAAGCCCCATGAGGACGAACAGCGGCACCACGCCAAAGAAATAGCTGTTCAGATATTCGGTCGATGCGCGGCTCAGTACCCGGATGGAGAGGGCCGGATCGCCCCGGATCAGCCAGATGCCCAGGAAGCCAAGCACCAGCAGCGCCACCCCGATATGCATGCCGCAATAGATGAATACCAACATGCAGACGATCGACAGCAAGCCGATCTGTACGTTGGACAGATCACCAGCCCCGACCCATCCGGCGATGGCGACAAAGACCACAAACACCGCCATTGCGGGCCAGCCGATCCGATCTGACGGATCGCGCTTTTTCCAAGCGTCGGCGGTGATGCGCAGCGCGCCGAAAAACTGAATGATGAATTCCAGGGCGGTAACCCCGGCCCCGAGTACGATGATTCCCAGAAACGGCCAAATTATGAAGGTAAAATCACCCGGCACCCCGGTGATTTCATTTTCCAGCCAGGCGTTGATGAATTTTGGATAGGTGCCATAGGTTATAAAACCGAACGCCGCCGCGCCGAGCAGATAGAACAGCGCCATGAAGGAATATCCGGCCACGGGACGGCGCTTTTCGAGCCATTCGATCAACAGTTCGGCGCGGGTAAATCGCCCGGCATTCAGCGTGCTGGCGAACTGCAAAAAGACCGCGGTCACTATGGAATAACCGATAATTTCCGACACGCCGCGAATTGCGTAATTGAATGCGAACCGTCCGGTGATCTCGGCGCAGATCAGGAACATCAGGCAGAACACCCAGAACGTGCCCAGGCTGTTCATGCCGGAAGTAATCATGTGAAATATCTCGGCGGGACGCCGTGGCAACGACGTCCCGCCTTGTTCGGACTCAAGCGCCTCGGGAGCGCTCATGACTGAATAACTTCCGGGGTTATTTATCCCAATCGCGGGACGGTTTGCCGCCGCGCTTCCGCACGCCTTCCATGAAGGCGGATAGCACTTGTTTGCCGGCCGCCCCGTTGGCCTTGGCCCAGTTACCGGCGAGATCGGGAAGGCCGTTCACCCATTTTTTTCGCTCGGAAGCAGGGAACTCGGAAATCTTGGCGCCCTGCTTGGCCATGATCTTCAGGAACAATGCCTCTTTTTGGGCGATGATATCGCTCTGCATTCGGGCGTAATCCCGGCCAAGATCGCGGAACAGGATTTTCATATGCGCCGGCAGTTTCTTCCAGCTGTCCTTGTTCATGGTCAACGCGCCGGAAATCGGCCCGCCCATATCGACCTTGGTAATATAGGGCGCCGCCTCGTGCAGCTTGAATGGCAGCATTCCCGTGGTGATGATGATCGCGCCGTCGGCCACGCCGGTCTTCATATTGTTGTAATAGACAGGCAATCCGCCGTTGATGCCGATTGCGCCGGTGCCCTTGAGCCAGTTGGCGACTGCCCCTGGGGCCATGAATTTCTTGCCTTTGAGGTCGGCCATGGAGTTGATCGGGAAGGTCGACACGATGTGATAAGTGTCGGCCGCCTGGGCGCCGAGATAGACCTGATTGTGCTTGTCCCATTCCTTCTTCATGGCCGGAATGGTGGTTTCCATATGTTCCTGAATTTCGACAAGCTGGTGCACGGTCGCGCTGACGAAGGGTGCATAAAATGTCACGTTATGGAGCGGCATCTTCACCGGCTCCCACAATGTGCCGACCCAGCCGATATCGGTCAGCCCGTCCTGGACGCCCTCCAGGGTGTTGTTGAAGTTATACAGCGCGCCCGCATAGGCCTGGGTCCATTTTATGGAATCCGGGCTGCCGATTTCTTTCAGCCTGACGTTTGATTGGGGCACGACGTGGTTCTTGATCACCGCGACCCAGGGAACGATCGGTGGGTGGCTTGATGCGGCAGTCAGTTTCCAGACTTTAGCGTCCGCGCCGGTGGTCATGGCCGTCAATGCAATGGCCGCGATAACGCTAAGTGCGAGTGTTTGAAATCCCGATCTCATTGTATCCTCCATGTGAATGAACCCGTTTTGTTCGGATTTTATTGCCAAGACTCTACCGCTTGGATGCTTGGACCGCAAGCCATCGCGGGCCTGATTAGCTAGGGATATTGCTCAATCCCTTACGAGACTTTTCAGCGACTGTTTCGCGGTGGGCGATATAGCTGGTCGCGGCCACGATCACACCACCGCCGACCCAGACCCAGAGATCGGGAATCTCGCCGAATACCAAATATCCGGCCAATGCGGCGAAGACCAGCCGTGAAAATGTCACCGGCTCAACCGCCGATACATCGGCGTATTTGTATGCTCGGATCACCAGCAAATGGCCGGTGCTGCCGAGGACGCCGATCAAGGCCAACCAGCCAAGTTCGCCTACCGTCGGCGTGCGCCAGACGAACAGCGCCGGGATGAAGGTCACGATAGTCATTATCAACGACAGATAGGCCACTATGGTCATGGTGCCGTCGGTGCGGGCCAAGGTCTTGGCGATCAGTTTGGACCCGGCGACCAGCACGCCCGACGCCAGAACAAGCATGGCGCCCGTGCTGACTTCCTCAACTCCCGGCCGGATGATGATGAGCGTGCCGACCACGCCGGCGCCGAGTGCGAGCCAGCGCCGTGCGCGGACCTTTTCACCCAAGAAGAAGATCGCCCCGAGAGTGACGAAAAGCGGTCCGGTCAGAGAAACCGAGGTCGCGTCCGCCAGGGGCATGACAGCCAGCGCATAAAACCAGCACAGCATCGAGACGCCATTGAGTGAGCCGCGCACCACATGCAGCATCAGCAGGTCTGTCCGCAGCAATCTGATCCCGCTGCGCAGCATTACCGGCGCAAACACCAGAAATCCGAACAAATTGCGGAAAAAACCGACTTCCCATGGGTGCATTTCGGCCGAAACATACCGTACGCTGGCATGCATGCTGGCGAAAAATGCGCTGGCCGAGATCACCAACATGATGCCCGTGGCGGTGGGATATTGTTCGCCGAAATTATCGAGCCAAGTGGTGAATACCTCGTTGAACCGGGTGATCAATCGATAAATCTTTCCACCGCCGCGTCGGGGATGCGCACCGCCTTGATGCCCTTGACGGAACCCAGGTCGGGTCGGACCATCACGCGGCGCTCAAACCCTTCCAGTCCGATATCGCCGTTTTCATGGCTGATGACGTGCTTGACCAGAAAACTCCTCGCCTTCCATTCATCGACCCAGCTTTTCATCACTATTTTGTCGCTCAGCTTGCAAGGGCTGCGGTAAGTCGACCCGGTTTCGACCAGCGGCATGCCGGTCACGCCAAACTCGCGATCGAGATCGGGATATCCAAGCCCATTAGCCTTGAACAGCCGTTCCGTGGCCTGATCGAACCAAGCGTAAAATTTAGGATAGAAAACGATGCCGGCGGAGTCGCAATGGGCCCACTCGATGGCGAAACGCTGCTCAAGGGTTTTCATGACGCGTTAAGTTTAGCGAGCAGAGATAGTAAACTATCAAATTCCTCGGCATTTAGCACGCCGGCAACGCGGTCTTCGTGGCGGCGCACATCAGTTTTCAGCCGATCGATCATCGCCCGGCCCGCTTCTGTAATGACGATCGCGTGCGAGCGCCGGTCATTGGGAGATGCTTCGCGCCGGACCAGATCGGCGGCTTCCAGCCGGTCGATGGTGCGCACCATCAATGAGCGGTTGCTGCCGACGGCCCTGGCGAGCGCGGTTTGCGGCAAGCCCGGATTGGCGCCGATCAGTACGAGAACGCCGAAATGGCCCTGGGTCAGGCCAAATCCCCGCAAATGGTCGCCGAAGGAGCCGTACACCCGGGTTGTGGCGCGGCGCAGCTGATATCCCAACAATACCGGTAGAATATCGCGATTTATCGAGACTGGGGCGTTGTTTTCATTGGAAAGGGCTTCATCGTCCATGACAAACCAGTATAGGTATTGGGCCTGTCCGTCTATGTTTTGTTGCCTATGTCAACTAAAGCGGAAATTCTAATTTGCTTGAGCTCTATTACAGCATCGAATCGACCTGCGGTCAGAAAGTCCGGCTGATTTTGGCAAAAATATCGCTCGAGTGGCGCGAACGGCTTCTCAATCTGCGCAAGGGCGAACAATTCGCGCCCGACTATCTGCGGCCTAACCCGAAGGGCGTGGTGCCGACCCTGGTCCATGACGGTCAGGTGATCCGTGAACCCACCGTGATCAACGAATATATCGACCAGGTTTTCCCGGCTCCGCCCATGCGGCCGGAAAGCGCTTCGGATCAGGCCCGAATGCGGCTTTGGACCAAGGCGTTCGACGAGGAAGTCCATCCGTCCGTCGGCATCCTGACCTACGCAACCACCTTGCGGCATCAGATGAACATGCTGAAGACGCCGGAGGAATTGGCCAAACATTTTGCTTCCATGCCGGACCCGGCGCGGCGCGACCGCCAGCGCCTCGCCCATGACAAGGGCATCGACGCGCCCCACGAGGGCGGCGCACTGCGGATGTTGGATAATGTGATCGCCCGCATGGAGGCCGATTTGACGGAAACGCCGTGGCTGGCCGGCGCGGGTTATTCGCTCGCCGATGCCGCGGCCATTCCCTATCTCGTGCGCCTCGACATGTTGCGCTTCGATCCTCTGTGGCGTGTGGACAGGCCACATGTTTCTGACTGGTTCGACCGCGCGTTGGCGCGTAACAATGCCCGCGCGCTCGACGCCGCCTGGGGACCGGAATCGTTTGTCGGACTGCTCAATAACCACGGGTCGGAGGCCTGGCCTAGGGTGCGGGAGATATTGTCCGAGGACGCATCGTGACCGCGCCCCATCTCAACAACATCCGCGTGCTCGATCTGACCAATGTGCTGGCCGGGCCGTACTGCGCCTATCAGTTGGCGCTGGCGGGTGCGGAAGTGATCAAGGTCGAACGGCCCGGCGAGGGCGATCTGGCGCGTCGGCTCGGCGCGGATCCGGAACTCAGCGAAAAGCTTATGGGGTCGTCCTTTCTGGCCCAGAACGCCGGTAAGAAATCGATCACGCTTGATTTCAAGTCGGATGCCGGCAAGGAAGTATTCGCCCGATTGGTCGCGACCGCCGATGTGGTGGTGGAAAATTTTCGGCCCGGCGTCATGGACCGCCTCGGGCTCGGCTATGATTTTTTGAAAGAAATACGCCCTGATCTCATCTATTGCGCCATATCCGGCTTCGGGCAGGACGGGCCGGCCAGCGGCAATCCCGCATATGACCAGATCGTCCAGGGCCTGTCGGGCGCGATGGATGTCACGGGCGACGCCAACTCCGGGCCGCTGCGCACCGGATTTCCGGTCGCCGACACCATCGGCGGCATGACGGCGGCGTTTGCGATTACCGCGGCCCTGCTGCGACGCGCGACGGCCGAACCCCGAACCGGGGAATTCATCGATGTTTCCATGTTGGAGTCCATGATGGCGGCGATGGGCTGGGTGGTGTCGAACCATCTGATCGCTGGAAAGCCTCCGGGCCGGATCGGCAACGACAATTTTACCGCCAGCCCGTCCGGCGCGTTCGCCACGGGGCAGGGGCTTTTGAACATCGCGGCCAACCAGCAGGGCCAGTTCGACAGGCTATGCCAAGTGCTCGACCGCCCCGACCTGATCGCCAATCCTCGCTTCGACGACCGCGCCAGGCGTCTCGCCAACCGTGAAGAACTCCGGGTTGAGCTTGAAGCCGCGCTTGCCGCGCGTTCGGCGGCGGATTGGGAAGAATTGCTGAACCAGGCGGGCGTCCCGGCGGGACGCGTTCTGCCTTTGCCGGACGCCTTCGAGCAGGACCAGATCAAGGCGCGGCGGTTGGTGCGGACCTATCAGGATGTCGACGGCGTCGGGCGCGATGTATCCGTGGTCGGGGCTGGATTCAAATCGTCGGCCGGCGATCCGTGCGTCGATGCGCCGCCGCCCGTGTTGGGCGCGGATACGGAGGAAGTTTTGTGTGCGCTCGGCTATGAAGCGGATGACATCGCGAATTTGCGAGGCAACGGCGTTATCTGAAAACTTTCCGTTGATGATGAAATCATCGTACCCTAGGCATTAATATGTTCTGGGGCCCCCAATGAAACTGTTGCGCTTTAATCTCAACCACGAACCGCGCTCCATGTCGCGCCATGGCGTGCTGCTGGACGGCGGCCGGGTGGTCGATCTCCGCAAAGCGGCGGCGCGCTATCTCGCCGACGTGAAAAGCGACATCCAGGGCGTCGAAATCGCCGCCCTGCGCCTGCCAAGCGACATGGTCAAGCTGCTGCAGATCGGCGCTCCGGCCTGGGAATTGATCGACGAAACCCTGGCATGGGTCGACGGGCTCGACGATGCGGATGCGGCCACCGGGCTCGATGGTTCCAAAATCCTTTCGCCGTTTTCCGAGTGCAGCCTGCACGCGCCCGTGCGCCGGCCCGGCAAGGCGATCGCGGTCGGGCGAAACTATTCCGAACATCGCGAGGAAATGGGCAATGTGCTTCCGACCAAGGTGCCGGCGTCCTGGATCAAGGCGACCTCGGCGATCATCGGGCCGGTGCGCAAGATCGCCAAGCCCGATTTCGTCAAGCAGCTCGATTACGAGACCGAGCTCACCATCATCATCGGCAAAACCTGCAAGAACGTGCCCGAATCCCGAGCCCATGACGTGATTGCGGGCTACACCATCATGCTCGATATTACCGCGCGCGATATTGTGCGGATTGAGAAAAAGGAAGGCCACCAGCTGCTCGGCAAGATGTTTGACAGTTTCGCGCCCCAGGGGCCGTGGATGGTCACGCCGGATGAAATCGGCGACCCGATGAATCTTGCGATCCGGGCGCAGGTGAACGGCGAAATCCGTCAGGACGGCAACACCAGTCAAATGATCTTTCCGGTCCCCAAGCTGATCGCCTACCTTTCCCAGATGACGCTTGATGCCGGGGATATGATTTTGACCGGCACGCCGTCGGGCGTCGCCATGGGACGCAAGCCCGACCCGGAACCGCTTTTCATGCAGCCGGGCGACGTGCTGGAAACGGAAATCGAGGGCATTGGCAAGATGCGTCATGAAATCGTCGAAGACGCCAATAAGGAGAGGAGCTGGCAATGGTAAAAGCGCAAGGATTGGCTCATATCGTTTTGAATGTCAGCGATATCGACGCGTCGCTGGCGTTCTATTCGAAAGTGATCGGTCTTGAGGTTGTGACCCGCGATGAAAAACTCAAGATCGCCTTCATGAGCCTGGGCGAACAACACCACGACCTCGCCTTGGTCCAGCGCGGCGGGTCGGATCAAGCCAACCCGAACCAGCCCGGCCTGGTGCATTTTGCCTGGCGGGTGGACGATTTCCCGACATTGCAGGCGGCCCATGACGAACTGACCGAGGCCGGCATCAAGATGGAGCCGATCCAGCACAACATCACCAACAGCCTCTATATAAAAGACCCGGACGGCCATCTGGTGGAGCTGTTCTGCGACCGTTGGGACGATGGGCTCAACGTGCTGCGCACCCAAGGACCGCTGCGCAAATCGCTCGACATCAAAACCGGCGAAGCGGTCGGCGACGGGCAGGAACTGCTCGCCGTCCGCGACGACTGAAACTCTTAAAACGAAAGCGAAACCACATGTACACAAAACAAAGCGTCGACGTTCAGGGCAGCCAGATGGAAATTCTGGTGTTCCAGCCGGAAGGCGACGGCCCGTTCCCGGGCGTCATGGTGGCGCAACATCTTCCCATCGCCCATGAAGGGCTCGAACTCGACCCGTTCACCATCGATGTGGGCGACAAGCTGGCCGCCGCCGGCTATGCCTGCGTGATCCCCTTTATCTTTCACTGGTGGCCGCCGGAGACCGACATCGCGGTCAAGCGCGATGAATTCCGCGACGACAAGACGGTGGCTGACCTCGACGCCGCCTATCAAGTTTTGTGCGGACTCGATAATGTCGATGCCGACCGCACCGCGATTATGGGCCATTGCTGGGGTGGGCGGGTCGCGTGGCTCGGGGCTTGCCACAACCCCAACTACAAGGGCGTGGCGACGCTTTATGGGGGCCGCATCAAGGTCTCCTTCGGAGAAGCCCCGCCTCCCATTGAGCTGGCCGGCAATATTCCGTGCCCGGTAATCGGCATCTTCGGAAATGACGACCAGAACCCGTCGCCGGACGACGTCGCCGATCTGGATGCGGCCCTGACCGCCGTCGATACGGAACACGAATTTCACCAATATGACGGCGCCGGCCATGGCTTCCAGGATTTTGTCAACAAGGACCGCTGGCGTCCGGAACAAACCGCCGATTCATGGGCCAAGCTGCTGGCGTTTTTCGACAAGCATGTGAAGTAGACTGAGGCGTCACGCTACGGCGCAAAAACAACCACTGTCGCACCCGTGGTCCGCCGCGCAATCATGTCTTCGTGCGCGGTGGCGATCTCGGACAATTCGTATTCGCGGGTTATTTTTGCTTCGATTACGCCTTCCTTGATCGCGGTCACGACCTCTTTCGACATGGCGGCGCGTTCATCCAGCGTCCGGATATAATCCTTCATCGATGCCTTGGTGAATATCAGCGATTTTTGATTGAGCTCCATGGCGTCGATCGGGGGAGGGCCCGAAGCATGGCCGTAATTGACGAACCAGCCGCGCGGTGCCAAACAGCGAAGATTGCCTTCATATGCGTCGGCCCCAACCGCATCGAACACTGCCGGCACGCCTTTGCCACCCGTAATGTCGAGCACCTGATCGGCGAAATCCTCGGTCGTGTAGTCGATGACGTGCGCGCAACCGCTCTCTTCCGCCAGCGCAAACTTGCCCGGCGCGCCGACGGTGCCGATGACGGTTGCGCCGATCTTGCTGGCCCATTGCGCCAGCAGGCTGCCCATGCCGCCGGCCGCCGAATGGACAAGAATGGTTTCGCCGGCTTCGACGCGATAGAGGCGGCGCAGAAGATACTGGGCTGTCATGCCGCGCAGGAACGACGCGACGATGGTTTTGGAATCCAGCTCCGGCGGCGGGCGATATAACTTTTCCGCCGCAACAATGCGCGCATCGGCGTAGCCTCCGATATCGAACATATAGGCGGCGCGGTCGCCGGGCGCGAAATCCTCCACACCCGGCCCGACCGAGGCAATGGTTCCCGAGCCTTCCAGCCCCAGCACCGTCGGCAGCGGCGGTTTCAGGAAATATGTTCCCCGGCACATCAGCGTATCGGCGAAAGCGATGGCGGCGGCTTCCTGGCGCAGCACCACCTCTCCTGGACCGGGTTCGGGCAGGATATCGGTTTCGACCATCAAAACCTCCGGGCCGCCATATTCGTGGATGCGCGCAACTCGACTTTCCAAGTTTCGATCCTTTCGATGTTTGCCGCGATGGCGGACCGCTTGAGTCCGTCTGCTAAGAATTCCGGGCCCCATAAAATTCGTCAATGCCGACTTCTTCCTGGAACGCCTTGGCTTTCTCTATGTCGCCGCGCAAGGGCGGCGGCGCGCCGGTGGCGTCCGCCACCCGGACATTACCGTGAAACGCGGCCGCGACGCCCGCCGCGTCGACCATGCCGGCCTCGCCCAGCGTTTCGACCAGCGCATCCCGCATCTCGGCGGTTTTCGCCTTGTCCCGCACGGTAATGGCTTCGCCGAAATCGGCCAGCAGCTGTGCGTGAGGGATGCCGCCATCGCCCCGGACTTTCCCGGTGATCGCGCTGTAATCATATTCCGTTCCGGCTTTTCTGATGCTCGCACGGAGCATGTTGGCATGGCCGGTGGTTCAATACACGCACTGATGAACCGCCGAGACCCGGGCGGCGACCACTTCGATTTGGGAGCGGCTGATCGCGCGCGCATCAAGATCAAAATCGAACACCTTGTCGTGGGGAATATAATGGGCGTCGCCCAAATCCCAATAGGCGCGCTTGGCGTCCGGCGCCAGGGTCAAAGCCTTCACCACGCCGGCCGCTGATTCCTCGCTGACATAAAGAACGCCATCTTCGGGCGCGGCGTCTTCCGGTTCGACCAGCGAAATCCAAGCGCCATGCATCTTGGCGCCGGGCGCGCGATAACCCGATGGTTCTCCCGCCACGGGTTCTGGCAAGGGAAATTCAGCCTGGCCCAGCGCCTCGGCGAAACGATCGATCACCATGACCATGCAAATCACGCTGATCATTTCGATGTAAGCCTCCTCGCCAACCGCGCCGGCTTTCGTTTCCCTTTTCAGCCATGTCTCGCTCAGCCGACCGGGATCGGTCGAGATGCGATGAATAATTTCAATTTCGGCGGCGTTCAAATCCGTGGCGGAATCGTGATCGCCGTCCACGGCGTTAGGTGACAGCGCTTCCTTGCGCCGGCCGCACAGGCCGCAATCCCACGCCTTGCGGACCTCGCGCGCGACGTCCAGGCGCTTTCGACCATCCAGCCAGGCGCCGGATTCTGAAATTTGTTTCCAGGCCTTGTTCTGGGCGGAGACGAGGTCGTCCCGTACCGTATATGGGACCGCATGATAATTGATCGTTTCGCCCATCACCTTATCTCTCCTAACTCTTCCACTGCTCCAATGTTGACGGCGCGAACAGTTCCTCGATATCCAGCTTGCGACTGCTGAGCCCTTGCTCATAAGAATAGCGCGTCGCGTTTTCGAGCGCGATGCGGTTGTTTTCGACGCCGTAGGGCCAGTAATCCTCGCCCATCAGGGCCACGGTTTCTTCATGTTCGGCGGCCAGCCAGGGGAGCGTCGCCTTGGCGGCGCCGAAATTGTTCAAGCGCTTTGTGGCCAGATCCTTGGCCTCGGAGAAGGCGTTGAACACATTGCCCGCAAGCCACGGATATTGTTCGACCAGCGAAGTGCGGATCGCGCAGACATGCATGATCGGGAAATATTTGGTCTTTTGCCAATAGGCCTTTTCGGCTGCGTGATAGTCGGGGAACAGCCGTCCCACGTTCGGCGCCCCCCTGGTGAAGCATGACGGCGGCAAAGGCGCGAGAATGGCGTCGAGCTCGCCCGCCGCCAACATGGGCGACAGCGATTTGTTGGTCGGGATCGCCTCGACCTCCATATCCGACGGCAGATTGAGATCGACCTTTTCCGGGCGGCCGGGATGCTCCACGCCGCCGGTGCGCCACCGTATATCGGACGGCTGGACATCATATTCATCCGCCAGCATGCCGCGCGCCACCAGCGCCGCGGTGACCTGATATTCCGGTACGCCGACCAGCTTGCCCTTGAGGTCTTCCGGCTTTTCGATGCCCCGATCGGTGCGAATGAAAAACGCCGAATGACGGAACATGCGCGACAGGAAGACGGGGATCGCCGTATAAGGCGGGTTCCCGTTCGCCACCATCATCATGTAGGACGAAAACGACATCTCGGTGACATCAAAATCCTGTGACCGGATCGCGCGGAAAAATATGTCATGCAGATCGAGATCGAAATGGACCGCGTCGCAGCCCTCGATCTTGACCCGACCGTCGGCCAGCGCCTGAACCCGGTCGTAGTCCCAGAATGTCATGGAAATCGGTAAAAGGCTCATCGGCCCGTCCCCTAATTTATTGACTGTTGCAGTTAGTCTACAGGGGTCGGCGGCTCAGAAAAACCTCAGCCGTTATAGCCTCGGTACCATTCGACGAATTTGGGGATGCCCACGTCGATCGGGGTGGTGGGGGCGAAGCCGAGGTCTTTGCTGATGGCGTCGATATCCGCGTAAGTTTCCTTGACGTCGCCGGGCTGCATGTCTTCGAAGATGATCTCGGCCTTTTGACCCAGCGAGTCCTGCAGGATCTCGATCATGCGCATCAGTTCTTCGCTGCGGTGATTGCCGATATTATAAACCCGGTGCAGTTCGCCGGCCTGGCCGGTCGGCGGGCTGTCCAGCGAAGCCACAACGCCGGCGACGATATCGTCGATATAGGTGAAGTCGCGCCGCATGTCGCCGTGATTGAACACGTGGATCGACTTGCCTTCGGTAATCGCCTTGGTAAAAATATAAAGCGCCATGTCGGGCCGTCCCCATGGGCCATAGACGGTGAAAAACCGCATGCCGGTCTGGGGAATACCGTAAAGATGGCTGTAGCAATGGCCCATATGCTCATTGGCCTTCTTGGTCGCGGCGTAAAGCGAGACCGGCTTGTCGGTGCGGTCGTCGACCGAGAAGGGCAGCTTGGTATTGCCGCCATAGACCGAGCTCGAGCTGGCATAGACCAGGTGCTTGAAACCGGGCAGATGACGGCACATTTCCAGCACCGCCATGTGGCCGACCAGATTGGCCTGCACATAGGCGAAGGGATGATCGAGCGAATAGCGCACACCGGCCTGGGCGGCGAGATGCACCACGCGGTCGACCCCGCCATCGGCATTCGCGGCGGCGGCCAGCGCCTCGTGATCGGCGATATCGAGCATTGCGTGGGTGAATCCGGGCTTGTCTGTCAGCCGGGCGAGCCGGGCTTCCTTGAGGTTCACGTCGTAATAATCATTGAGGTTATCGACGCCGAGAACCGTCTCGCCGCGCGCCAGCAGCAGTTCCGAGACGTGATAACCGATAAATCCGGCGGCGCCGGTCACGAGAACAGTCATTAGGCCCGACTATCTTGTTGTTATCGACTTATGAACAGGCTGAGTATAATGGTTTGACGTCGCGAATAATTCGTTAATTTTATGATCCGAACGAAAGGTAATTGTGTGGTATTGGGCGGAAAAATTGGCGAAATCAATTGGCATCGCATCATTGAGGCCGAGGGGCCGGAGTTCGACATCGGCTTTCTGCTGCCCGACGCGACGCCCGACGACGTTGATCCGCACCGTCACTGGATGGAGCCGCGCTTTCTGGAGCCGGGCACGGGCAAGCTGGTCATGGCGACCCAATCCTATGTGTTGCGCACCCGCCACCATGTCATTCTGATCGATAGCTGCGTCGGCAACGACAAGGAACGCCGTTTCTACCCGCCCTGGTCGGGGTTGAACGGCACGCGCTATCTGGAAAATCTGGCATCCATTGGTCTGACTCCGGACGATATCGATTTCGTCATGTGCACCCATCTGCACGCCGATCACGTGGGTTGGAACACAAGGCTGGTTGACGGGCGCTGGGTCCCGACCTTTCCCAATGCGCGCTATCTTTTCGCCCGGACCGAGTTCGACTATTGGACCGCGCTCAACAAGAAGGGCAAGAAATATTCCGACGGCTGCATCGATGATTCCGTGCTGCCGGTGGTCGAGGCCGGGCAGGCCGATATCGTGGCCGATGATTACGCCTTCAATGATGAAGTATCGTTCGCTCCGACACCCGGCCACACGCCCGGCCATGTCGGCATCCGCCTGAGCTCGGCGGGCGAGAACGCAATTCTGTCGGGCGACGTTGTCCACACCCCGATCCAATGCCGCGAGCCGGGCTGGAGCGCGGTGGGGTGCGCCGACCGCGCGCTGTCGGCGGTCACGCGGCGAACTTTCCTCGATCAGGTTTGCGAAACAGACACCCTTGTCATGACCGGTCATTTTCCGTCACCATCGGTCGGTCATGTGCGGCGTCACGGCGACGCTTTCGATTTCTATTTTTTGGACACGTAATCCCATGCTGCGGAAAACCATTGGACAGATCCTCCCCGAAGCGGCCGAGAAATTCGGCGACAAGACGGCGTTGATTTTCAACGGCCGGAACTTCAGCTTCAACGAGCTCGACACGCTGACCAACCGGGTCGCCAACAGCCTGAGCGCCATCGGCGTTGGACCGGGCGACCGGGTCACGCTGTATGCCCAGAATTGCTGGGAATGGGTGGTCGCCTACTACGCCACTGCCAAGCTGGGTGCGGTGATCAATCCGATCAATGTCATGCTGACGCCGGAAGAAGTCGGTTTCGTGGTCAAGGATTGCGGCGCGGCGGCGTTGTTCACCACCGCCGACCGCGCGGCGCCGATCCTCGGGCTCAAGCAGGACACCGATCTCAAGGAAATCATCGTCTTCGGCGATACGGCCCTGGACGGCGCCATGTCGTTCAACGAAATGGCGCAAGCCGGCCGGGATGCGTTCGACGCCGTTAAAGTCGACGCGGGCGAGCTGTCGACCATCTGTTACACATCCGGCACCACGGGTTTTCCCAAGGGCGCCATGCTGAGCCACCGCAACGTGGTGCTCTGTTCGGCGATCACCGCGGCCATGAACATGCGCACCGAACACGATGTTGAATTGACCTCGCTGCCGCTGCCCCATGTTTACGGCGGTGTGCTGTTGAATCTGGGTTTTCTGTTCGGCATCACCTTGGTGCTGCTGGAAAAATTCGACGCCGCCGAGACGCTGGCGGCGATCAAGCAGCACAAAGTCACCATTATGGACGGCGTGCCGACAATGTATTTCTACATGCTCGCCAATCCGGAATTCGACAGTTACGATCTGTCCTCCCTGACCCGCTGTGTGGTCGGCGGCCAGACCATGCCGGCGGCCAAGTCGGAGGAATGGACAACGCGGGCGGGGTGCGGGATATTCGAGCTCTGGGGCATGACTGAGCTGGCCGGACCCGGCCTTATGCAGCATACCTACGGCGAAAACCGGGTCGGCTCGGTCGGGGTCGAGATGCTGTATTTCCGCGCCAAGATCGTCGATCCGGAGGATGCGTCCAGGGAAATGCCGGTCGGCGAAGTCGGCGAGCTGATGGTGTCGGGCCCGTTCGTGATGATGGGCTATTACGGCAACGAGGAAGCCACGCGCGAGGCCATCGAGCCCGATGTCTGGATGCATTCGGGTGATCTGGCCAGGATGGATGAGGACCGCTATTTCTATATCGTCGACCGCAAGAAAGACATGATTCTGACCGCGGGATTCAACATCTACCCGGCTGAGATCGAGCGCGTGATTGCCGGCCACCCGGCGGTCGCCATGGTCGGCGTCGGCCGCAAGGCGGACGAAGCCAAGGGCGAAATCGCCAAGGGGTATGTAGTACTGAAACCCGGCGTCGAAGCAACGCCGAACGACATCACCGATTATTGCCGCGAACATCTGGCCGCCTACAAAGTGCCGCGCGAGGTCCAGATTGTCGACGACCTGCCAACTACATCAACCGGTAAAATTTTGCGCCGCGAACTGCACACGCTGGATTAAGGTTTATCCATTCGCGCCATAGAGGTGATCATGCAAGATACCGTTCTGGTCCTGACCAATGACGAGGCTGCGGGCCTTCTCGGAATGAACGAGGCGATCGGGCTTAACGGCGAGGCCTATCACGATTTCGGGCTGCGGTGCGCGAAGGTTATTCCGCGCCAGCGTCTCTAAGTCCTCGAACCCGCGTACGAGGACCCGACCTGGTTCTGGCTCAATGTCATCCCGGGCATCGTCCCGCGCCACGGCGTGGCGGCAATCCGTCTCAACGCCGCGCACACCACCTACCGCCCGACCAGCAGTGGGACGCGCCAGACTATTCCCAGCGATTTTTCCGGCTTCGTGCTGGTTTGGGACATCGCGACCCGCGAGTTGATCGGGATCGTGCACGATCATGCGGTCTCGCCGCTCCGGGTCGGTACGACCACGGGCGTCGCGACAAAATATCTCGCATGGGAAATTTCCAAGATATTGGGCTTGCTCGGCACCGGCAAGCAGGCGCGCGCCCAGATAGAGGCGGTTCTCGATGTCCGCCCCGGCATCCGCGAGGTCAAGGTTTTCTCGCCGACCCGGGAAAACCGCGACCGTTTCGCCCTCGACGTGGAGTCGGATTTCGACATTGCGGCGCACGCGGTCGACAGCGCCGAGGAAGCCGTGACCGCATCCGACATTGTTATCGCCGCGACAAACTCGGCGGACCCGGTCATCTTCGGACGCTGGCTCTCGGACGGCGCGTACGTCATCAGCATGGTCAGCGCCAGTAAGTTCGACGGCCGCCGCGAGATTGACGACGAGGTCGTTGCGCGTTCGGAGGTGATCGTCGTCAATCTCCGGGAGCAGTTCGCGCTCGATCAGCAGGCCGACATTCTGATGCCGCTGCGCAAGGGATACACGTCGTTGGACAATATTCACTAGCTCGGGGGTCTCTGCATCGGCGCGTTTCGCGGGCGCACATCGTCGAGCCAGATTACATTGCACAGCAATAACGTCGGCATGGGAATCCAGTTTGCGTCCGTGTGCAAGCGCGTCCTTGAAATCGCGCGCGAGCGGAGGATCGGAACCGAACTGCCGTCAAATCTGTTCATGACGCGCCGCGGCGAAGGCGAGGAGTACGCGCCGTGACCAGACCGAAACGGCAGTCCGGCGGCCGACGCCGATCTACTGGCACGATGCCGCGATATTGCCCCATGGAAAGCTCATGCTTTGGTATCAGGGGCGGCCCCGGAATGCGGGCAACAAGGCGGCGCGCGAGCGCATCGGGCTTCTCAACAAGACGCCGCTTCCCGCTGTTTCGGAAGAACGCGTGGAAGGAACGCCGGAAATCTGGACCAAGCGCGTCAAGACCGAGGCGCTGAGACGCGAGGCCGATTCCGTCG
>JAYZAW010000006.1:0-2037 GCA_036339495.1 Pseudomonadota bacterium
ATAGATCGCGCCCAGATTGGAGAATTGAAAATATTGATAACCGATCAGCCCCAGGCTCACATGAATCAGCACATACCATACGATCGCCATCGTTATTCGCCTTGTCTGCCGGGTGAGGCGTGGAAGCCCGATGATTGCTCGATCACCTCCGCCGCCCGGAACAATGTTTCCTCGTCGAACGCCCGGCCGATCAGCTGCAGCCCGAGCGGCAGGCCGGTTTGCGACAGCCCGGCCGGCACGGAGATCGCCGGCAGCCCGGCGAGCGACGCCGGCACGCACATCACGTCATTGAGATACATCGCCAGCTGATCGTCGATCTTGTCGCCGATGGCGAAGGCCTCGAACGGCGTGGTCGGGGCCAGCAACACATCGCAGGTCTCGAACGCCCGGTCGAAATCCCGCGCGATCAGGGCCCGCACTTTCTGCGCCTTGAGGTAATAGGCGTCGTAATATCCTGCCGACAGCACGTAGGTTCCGATCAGCACCCGGCGGCGCACCTCTTCGCCGAAACCCTCGCCCCGCGTGGTCGAATACATCCCGGTCAGATCGTCACCCTCGACCCGGCGGCCATAGCGCACGCCGTCATAGCGCGCCAGATTGGACGACGCCTCGGCCGGCGCGATGATGTAATAGGCCGGCAGCGCGGAGGCGCTATGGGGCAGGCTGACATCGAGAATTGCCGCGCCGGCATCCTTCAGCCAATCGACGCCCTGATCCCACAAGCCGCGGATTTCGTCCGACATGCCGTCGAGGCTGTATTCCTTGGGGATGCCGACCCGCAATCCTTTCACACCCTGGCCCAGGACGGCTTCGAAATCAGGCACTTTCATATCGACCGAAGTGGAATCCTTGGCATCGAACCCGGCCATGGCGCGTAGCATGATCGCCGCATCGCGCACCGACCGCGTCATGGGACCGGCCTGATCGAGCGATGACGCAAACGCGATAATGCCCCAGCGCGAACAACGGCCATAGGTCGGCTTGGCGCCGACAATGCCGCAAAACGCCGCCGGCTGGCGGATCGACCCGCCCGTATCGGTGCCGGTCGCGGCGAGACAAGTGCGCGCGGCGACCGCGGCGGCCGAGCCGCCCGACGAGCCACCCGGCACCAAAGGCCGGTTGTCGCCGTCGCGCCGCCACGGGTTTTCCACCGGGCCGTAGATGCTGGTTTCGTTGGACGATCCCATGGCGAATTCGTCCATGTTGGTCTTGCCGACCATGACGGCGCCTTCGCGCCACATGTTGGCGGTCACGGTGGATTCATAGGGTGGCCTGAAACCCTCAAGGATTTTCGAACCCGCCGTCGACAATTCCCCGTCGGTGCAGAACAGATCCTTGACCGCCACCGGGATGCCTTCCAGCAACCCCGCCTCGCCCGATTTGCGCCGTGCGTCGGACGCATCGGCTTGCGCAAGCGCCCGGTCCGGCGTTTCCGCCATGTAGGCATTCAGCGGCCGAGCTTCCCCAACCGCCACAATATGGGCCTCGGCCAGCTCGCGCGCGGAAACCGACTTGCCATCCAGCAGGTCGCGCGCGCCGGCGATGGTGAGTTCGGTCAGCTTTGTGGAATTGGGCACTATTCGATCACCTTCGGGACCGTGAAAAACCCATCACGGGCGTCGGTGGCGTTGGCCAGAATCTTGTCCTGAATGCCGCCGTCATTGACCTCGTCGGCGCGCGGCCGGCGTTCCACGTCGATCACGGACGCCATGGGCGGCACGCCGTCGGTGTCGACTGCATCAAGCTGTTCGACCCAGCCGAGAATATTGTTGAGCTCGCCGGCCAGCTTGTCGAGATCGCCCTCGGGCACCTCGATGCGCGCCAGCGACGCGATTTTCAGCACCGTGGCCCTATCGACCGACATCGCATGCTCCGCTTGACATTTTCATTGAAAAACCGCGCGGAACCTATCACCCGCCCGTCGCGCCCGCAAGCGCGGGTTGGTGGGTGGATTTGGCGCCTGCGGAATGCCGGATTCACACAGTCGAATAGGTCATTTGCCCGGACAAGGGGCAATATAATAAATTTATTTATAGT
>JAYZAW010000007.1:0-7492 GCA_036339495.1 Pseudomonadota bacterium
CGCGATCCGACGGTAGCCATATCGACCATACTGTCGTGTCAGTTCGATCATGTCCGCCACCAGGCGTTCTTCATCTTCTCGGCCCCTTGGTCGATGCCGCTGGGTTGATCGATGCTGGCCAAGCACGCGACAGATCCGGCGCTCGGATACATGCAGCTTGTCACGTACCTGATCGATGCAAGCTCGACGACGCGCGGGGCTTGGAAGTTTCCCCTTGATGCCTCGCTCAAGATCAACTTGTCTAAAGTGAGATCCGAAACGGCCCTTCTTAGCCGTTCGTTCTCCTTCTGAAGACGCTTGAGTTCCTTGAGCTGCGCTGTCCCCATACCACCGTACTGCTTGCGCCAGCGATAGTAAGTCTGCTCCACGATGCGAACCTGTCTGATCGCATCAATCCGCGCCATTCCCTGCCCGACAAGTACATCAACCTGCCGTAACTTCGTGACGATCTCTTCCGGTTTGTGTCGTTTGTTCGCCATCTCTGATCCTCCGTTTCCTAACTATAACGGTGGACCAACTCAATGGGGGAGGACCACTGGAGCAACATTGGGAACAAACCGACCAACGCATTTGATCACCGGCTGTTACCCTGTTTGTTACCCTTGAAAAATCTTGACAAAAAAAGAGGCCGGAAACGTGAGTTTCCGGCCAGTTTAACAGGGAGGCTTCACGTCTGGGAGACGTAGGGTCCTAGGACCCTTTTCCGGACCAGGTCCGGAACCGTTACTCCGTCTGCATGTTCTAAAATCATGACTGACGAGAGAGTTCTCGGCGGCGAATCAGCGCCGCAATCCATATATAATAAATAGTCAGTGAAGGGATTCGATTCCACACCCAAGAAAGGAATTCAGCCATGCAAAAATGCAGAGATGAAGAAATTGAAGGGCTTATGGAAGTTAATTCGAGTCGGATTCTGTACTGCGCAAAAGAAAATCACGAAAAACTGCAATTCTCTGTGAATGGCGCAACTCTTCCGGGTAACTGAAATAGATATCGAAGGCAGGGCCTTCCATTTCGGTCAAAACAGGCACCAGATCCCGCGCAACCTCGCCCATGTAGTCGGGCAATGACGCGATCCCAAGCCCGCTCGCCGCGGCCCGGTACATGCCATAGATATTGTTCACCCGCAGCACCGGCCGGCGGGATTGGCCTTCCGGCAGCCCGGCCTTGAGCATCCAGTTGATTTCGATGAAAGGCGGGTGAACCGTGTCGTCATAGCCGATTAGCTGGTGGCGATCGAGGTCCTCGAAATTATGCGGCATGCCGTGGATGTTGATATAGGCCGGCGCGGCGAAGGCGTGGTGATGCATGGTCGCCAGACGGCGCTGGATCAAATCGGACTGGCGCGGCGGGTTCATCCGTACCGCGACATCGGCCTCGCCCATGCTGAGATCGAGCTCATCCTCGCTGACCACCAGCGTGACCTCGATTTCGGGATACCCCTCAATGAATTCCTTGAGACGGTCGGTCAGCCAAATCGAACCGAATGCGACGGTGGTCGTAATCCGCAGCGGACCCTTGGGCCGGTCAAGAGATTCCGAGACCTGGGCTTCAGCCATGGCCAGCTTGGTCGATACTTCCTTGGCGGTCTGAAACAGGGTTTCGCCGGTTTCGGTCAACCTCAACCCGCGGGCGTGTCGGTGAAACAGCGGCGCATTCAGGCTTTTTTCCAGTGCGCCGACCTGTCGGCTGACCGACGATTGAGACAGATTCAGAACTTCACCGGCGTGGGTAAAACTGCCCGCTTCGGCGACCGCGTGAAATACCCTGATCTTATCCCAGTCCATCAAAACGACTTTCTCATCGCCGCCTGGTGGGCGGCGTTACTCGGCCGCCACTTCCAGGGGGTGCTCGGCAACGAATTTTTCCGCCTCAAGCGCCGCCATGCAGCCGCTTCCGGCCGCGGTGACCGCTTGTCGGTAAATCTTGTCCTGTACATCGCCGGCGGCAAACACGCCCGGAATGCTGGTCTCGGTAGAATCCGCCTTCGTAAGAATATACCCTTCATCGTCCATATCAAGCTTGCCGCGGAACAATTGCGTTGCCGGGTCATGACCGATGGCGACAAACACGCCATCGATGGCGAGATCGCTCATTCCATCGGTTTTAACGTTGCGCAGTCTTGCGCCCGTGACCGAGACGGGATCTTCCGCCCCCAGCACCTCATCGAGCACGCTATCCCACACCAATTCGATCTTGTCGTTGGCGAACAGGCGGTCCTGCATGATTTTTTCCGAGCGCAGTTCGTCCCGGCGGTGGATCAGCGTCACCTTGTTGGCGTGGTTGGTGAGATACAGCGCCTCTTCGACCGCCGTATTACCGCCGCCGATGACAGCGACTTCCTTGCCGCGATAAAAGAATCCATCGCAGGTGGCGCAGGCGGATACCCCGAAACCCATGAATTTCTGTTCGCTCTCCAGACCCAGCCAACGCGCCTGGGCGCCGGTGGCGATGATCACCACGTCGCCGGTATAGATATTCCCGGAATCGCCGACGCAGCGGAACGGGCGTCGCGCCAAATCGACGTCGACGATCAGATCATTGATCATTTTCGTGCCGACAGCCGCCGCCTGATCCCTCATCTGATCCATCAGCCACGGCCCCTGAATCACATCGGCGAAGCCGGGATAGTTTTCCACGTCGGTGGTGATGCTCATCTGGCCTCCCGGCTCCATGCCGGTCACCAGCATCGGCTGGAGGGACGCACGCGCGGCGTATATCGCCGCCGTATAGCCGGCGGGACCCGAGCCAATGATCAGAACGCGGCTGTGATGATGGTTGGACATGATGATGGACGCCCCTTCATAGTTATGGGTCATAGATAATTGGGGCCGGCCCGGCACGCAAGTGGAGGCGTTCTAAAAACCGAACATATGGTCCAGACAGAAGCTTCCGTTTTCGCCCAGCAAGCCATGATAACCGAACAGCCGGCAGGTCGTGTCGCGGATCACCATATAGGCGCCGTCTCCGGCCCGGCCGCGGGTCTCGGCGTCGAACATGTAGCCATAGGTCCAGAACAGCGAGCCGCTGCAGGGTATTTGCACCGTCTTGCGGGCGATTTCGCCGCCATCTCCATCATGCAGGATCAAATCCGTTGCCGAAGTTTCATGCCACGGCGTCGATGCCGGATAAATCAGGTGACATAATGTATCGAGCGGCGCCGCGCCGAGGCGTAGGAACAGCCGGGTGCTGAGCCCTGGTGGCCGGTTGGTATAGGATTGGGGTTCATTTTGATATGTCAGCACGGTGTTGAAGATATGCGCCCCGAAGCTGGTATCCGCCGCGTGGCCCGAGGCGCGGTCTTCGTAACGGAACAGGCCATGCAGCCAGCCATCCCCCGACCCGCCGCCGGAAAAATCATACACCAGTTCAAGATGGCCGAAGCCGGACGGCAGTCCGCCGCTTTCCTCGATCATCCCGCTGAGATCAACCGCCGTGTCGTGACCGCGCGCGAGCCGGCCGAGTTTGCGCCGCGCGGTCTCGCGGCCCGAGGCATCATGCAGAATGACCGCCAATGGAAGCTCGTTCTGGCCGGTCGACATGGGCGTCGGCAGGGCCAGCGAACGCCATCGGTCGGTCGGCAGAACCGGCGCCGGCAGGATATACCCCTTGCCCATGAGATTGCAGAGATCCGGCAAAGCCGGGTCGGGCTTCAAATCGTCCCGCTCCACATTGAGATGGGCGATCCGCCGCCTGCCATCCTTGTGGACCACTTCGTAGCGCGGCCGCACGAAATGTTTGCCGGCGCGCAGTTCGATCTGGCGCGGCCATGCCGCGTCGGGCAGCAGGTCGGCCACATCGAGTTCATGCGTTGCAAACGGCGCGATTTCTGCGTCCAGCATGACGACAGAGTCCGACCCCATCAAATTGAGACTGATCGCCTTGGCCGGGATAGGGCAGGGATGGGTGTTTTGAATCCACAGCACGACCCTTTCGCCCGTATCCGGCGCGGGCAATCCGGCGAAACGATTCGAGGGCCAGGCATTGGCGTCATGGGTGCAGGAAAGCTCGACCCCATCATCTGAATACGTGTCGAGCGCGTATTTCACTACGTCGTGACCGGCGACGCCGCACGCGTGAACGAACAACAGCCCAGTGAAGTCGCCAAGTTCGAATCGTTGCCGAATCTCCTTGCTGTCAAACGAAATGGATTCGACGTCCGAGCCCAATTTTTCGCGCCACTGCGCCAGGCAGGCGCCGTCCTCGTCATACAAAGACAGAAACAGGACCGCGTTCTTGGCGCCGTAGCCGGCCCAGTAATTGGCCGTGACCAATTTCGTGTGCCGGCCGCCGCCATCACGGAAGAAGGCAAAGTTGGTCGCGAAATTCCCGGTGTCAAGATAGGTCGTCCGGTTGCTCAGCATTTCGTTCGGCAGCCGCATGGCGTCGAGGCTTGATATGGAGACGTCGTCCGGCACCAGATGGGCGATATGGTGCAACAGCCGATCGGAATCGAAGGCGACAATGAATAACTGTTTCGCCTTTGTATCGGCTAGCTCGGTGACCGGCCGGGGGCGCAATCCCAGCACCGGCCGGTCGAGCGCCTCGATATCCTGTATGAAGACATCGCGGATTTGCAATCCGGACAAATCATAAATTTCGGCAAAACCCCCGGCAAGGCCGAGCGGGTCGTACAGCGCGACGGGCTCCGCATTCGCCAGTTCGGCGATCATGTCCAACGCCTTCGGCATGACCAGCGGGTGGCTTACGGCTTTGTAAAAGCTGTTGCCGCCCGAGATGTTGCTGAAGGTGTCTATATTCAAACTCATGTGAAGGGCAGCCATTTCTTAAGCCGCGCGCTGCGCCGATGCCGGGCCTGTTCGCGGCGCACGACGTCATCGTCCAGCATCCAATTGAGCTGGATCACTCGGCGCTTGCCCTCATAGGTCGTATGGCCATGGAAAGAATGGTCGCTGCGCCGGAAAGCGAGCAGAGTGCCGGCTTGGGGTGGAACCTCGGCGGCATAGTCCTCTATATCATCGGCCGAGCGGAGAATCCGCAAACGACCGTTCGGATTTTCCCAATCCGTGTTGAGGTAAATCAGAACCGTGATCAACTTGTCGTCGGAATCGGGGTGGATACGGCCGTCCTTGGCGTGGCAATGGCCGCGCACGGTAATCATTGTCGGTCGGCCGGTGAGGTCGATGTCGAATTTTTCCTCAAAGGCCCGAGTGACCGGCTCTGACGCCAATTCATTCATCAGCGCGGAAAAGCAAGGACCGTGGTCGACTTCGGAAATCGGATAGCTGCCGTGGCGTTTGATGGCGGGATAGTCACGATTGACGGCTTCCAGCGCGTCCGGTTTCACAAAGTCCGAGACTACGACATATTCGTACGGGTCCCTGACGAGTTCCGTGTTCCGGAATGCCTTTAAGTCGATGGCCGTCATATGGAGTCTATCCGCTAATGGGGTGCTGTCCTGTCATAGATTGCAGCGCCGAAAATTTCAATCGGCTTGCAGCGCGCTACGCGGCTTTTGCGCCAAGTGCGTCAATTCGGCGCCGTATCTCATCGGCGACCAATTCTGTATCGCGCAGTGGCGTGTAGTCCCAGATTTCCAGCGAGCCCGTGAAGGGCCGGGTGAAACCGCGCTCCCGCAGATTGTCATGAAATCGGCGGAATTTCTCCGAGCCGCCCTCCAGATCAAATACATAGACCGGCTTTCCCGTCGCGCAGGCTTCCGACACCATGGAAACCGAATCTCCCGTCACAACGATGGCGTCCGCCAAGCCGAGATAGCCAAAATAGGGATTGTCGCCCGCGCCGTTCCAGATTTCCGCAGAATGGCCCGCCAGACGTTCGCGCAATGTGGCTTCGTTCTCGGCGCCGGTGCGGCGCGATGCGGTTACCATCAGCCCGGCGCCGTGATCCCGGGCCAGAACGGCGAGTTGATCCGCCAGGGCTTCGGTGGACTTTCGGGTCATGCGGTATTGCCCGTTTGACCCGCCGATCAGCACCGCGATGCGTGGTTGCGGTAATCCCGAAAGCCCGCCACGAAATTTTTCCGCTTCGGCGGTCAGCCGATCCGGCGTAATGCGATGCAGCGCGCCCTCGGTGACAATGACGTTTCCGCCGGTCATGCGGTCGTGGCGCGGCGTGGCGACCAGATCAAACCGGGTCGCGCCGATCACCGGGTTCTGTATCTGCACCGTGAAAATCCGGTTACCTGTCAGTCGCTTGATGGCGATCGAGAGCGCGACAGTCTGCCGGCCCGTGGCGATCAGCAGATCGGGCCATGGCGGCGACAGAGTATCTCCGTCCGGTCCCGGCGCGTGAAGCGCGCCGAACCAGAGATGCGGCGGCAGGAAGCGCCACGGAAATCTCGGCGCGACACGCTTGATTTCAGGATCGAGCCCAAGCGCTTCCGCCAGCCCCAGGCACTGGTTTTCCATGCCCGCCTTGCCGTCGGTCAGCACCCAGCATACTTTGCCAGCCACCGGATCAGAATGTTCCGTCATGACGCCCGGTCTTCATGTTGGAATATTATTACATATTCGGATAATATAGTTTCAGCGCCGGGGTTGGAATAATCAAATGGGATACCGCCGCGTGAAAAGGATAATGGGGAGTTTGGAATGGTGCGAGTAAAACTCGATGCCATCGATTTGCGAATTTTGCGCGATTTACAGGAAGATGGCCGGATTACCAATGTCGATCTCGCCAAACGGGCGGGGATTTCGCCGCCACCCTGTCTGCGGCGCGTCCGGGCGTTGGAGGAAACCGGCTGTATCCGCGGCTATCATGCGGATCTCAATCCCGAAACACTCGGTTACGGCGTCAAAGTGTTCGCCAATGTGGGACTGCACAGCCAGGCCGAAACCGATCTGCTGGCATTTGAACAGCTTGTCGCCTCGTGGCCCGAAGTTCGTGAATGCCACATGCTGGCCGGCGAGACCGATTTTCTGCTCAAGATCGTCTCCATGGATTGGGACGCCTATCAGCGCTTTCTGACCACGAGATTGACTGCTGCGCCCAATGTCAGCGTGGTAAAATCGGCGCTCGCGATCCGCGGTTCCAAAAACCTTCCCGGCGTTCCGATCGAAGCCGAAGACCGTCGCGAAACCGCCGCCGGCTGACCTGACGACGTGAGAACCGGCGCCGCGACCACTGTAACCTATGCCTTGGCGGCGACGGTCAGCATGCAGGCCATGGCGACCATGGCGGGGCTTACCGTTCCGGTTTTCGCCACGGCGGCGGCCAAGGATCTGGGGCTCGATCCCAATAATGTCGGGTTTTATGCGTCGATCATATTCATCGGGGCAATGGGCTCATCGCTGCTCTGCGGCGGCTTCGTGGTGCGGTATGGCGCGATTCGCGTCAGCCAGCTTTGCCTTGCTCTGGCGGCGGTTGGAATCGCCTTGAGCGCCGGCGGTACGCTGACGTTTCTCGTGGTCAGCGCCATTGTGCTGGGAATCGGCGTGGGTCCGGCGACACCGTCGAGTTCGCATATCCTGGCGCGCCACACGCCGGCCCATCTGCGCTCGTTGGTGTT
>JAYZAW010000008.1:0-3370 GCA_036339495.1 Pseudomonadota bacterium
GATCGCTGACCCGGATCGCGCGCCGGGCGACCTTGTCCTCATAAGCCGGCCCGATGCCGCGCCCTGTGGTGCCGATCTTTCCGCTGCCGCGCGCTTCTTCGCGGGCGCGATCGACGATGCCGTGCAACGGTAATATCAAGCAGGCATTTTCGGCCAATTTCAGGGTTTCGGGCGACACCGCGACTCCCTGGGCGCGAATATTTTCGATTTCCTGGAGCAACGCCCACGGGTCGACGACCACTCCGTTGCCGATAATCGACAACTTGTTGGGACGGACGACCCCAGACGGCAACAGGCTCAGCTTGTAGGTGACCCCATCGATAACCAGCGTATGGCCGGCATTGTGACCGCCTTGAAAACGCACCACCACATCGGCGCGCTCGGACAGCCAATCAACGATCTTGCCCTTGCCTTCATCACCCCATTGAGCGCCGACGACCGCGACGTTACCCATAATTACTACTCCTCGCCGACTTCACGGATTTCACCGGCCTCGAACACATGCGAACAACCCTGGCGACGCGCCTCGACAGCCGGATCATCGGCGGCATCGAGTCCTCTGATCGTTATCCAGCCTTCGCCGCGCAGTTTACGGGCGGCATCCGCATCAATATCGAGCGGCAGGAATATCGCGCGGCCGGGTTCGGGCTCCGGCATAACGCGTAATATGGTGTCGAGAAACAGCGTAAAACCGGTCGCGGCTTCGACCGTTCCGTTAACCGAGGAAACATAACGCCCACCAGCGCCCAGCTCGCCTCTGGCGCCGGTTGGAAAAATCGTAAAGCTGACGCCGGTGTGATACTCAAACCCCCTGTTTTCCACGGGGTCCAGCGTAAGCTCGACTGTCGGCGCGGCGGCGCGGACATGGCGCAGCACATCGGCGACCCGGTCTCGTTCAGCGGCGGCCATGGGGGGCAGATCGAGTTCCAGCAATGATGCGATACATTGTTCGGCCTTGCCGGTGGCGGATAACAGCCGACTGAACAGACCGTCCGCCAAATCGTCCATGCGCTGGACAACATCTGCGTCCTTGCGGTCGAGCGCGGCGCGAAGTTGATCTCTATGATCCTGGGCGACGCCAAGCGCATCGAACAATGCGGGAACCAATGTCGGGATCGTCAGATCGATCGAAAAACCCGTAACCTCGAGCGCCGTCAGCGCTTCGGCCGCCATGACAATGATTTCGGCATCGGCCGCCGCGGTTTCCCGCCCGATAAGTTCAACCCCGACCTGCGCGAATTGACGTTCCGGTTGAAGCTGGGTTCCCCGGATACGAAGAACCTCGCCGGAATAACTCAGGCGCAGCGGGCGCGGTTCGTTTTTCAGCCGGGTCGACGCAATGCGGGCGATCTGCGGCGTGATATCGGCGCGCACCCCCATCATGTGTTGGGAAACCGGATCCATTAGCCGGAATATATGACCCGACATCGCCGCGCCCGCGCCGCTCAGGAGTCCTTCTTCAAACTCGACCAGCGGCGCTTTCACGCGCGCATAACCTTGACCGGCGAAATGACCGATTAGCCGTTCGATCACATCGGCTTCGAAACCGGCAGTCGGCGGCAACATATCCCGCAATCCGTCCGGTAACAGCGCTCTCCGCTCCAACTCCGTCATCGCCTGAAACGCTCTCGGTTCAAGGAAATTTCATGGCGGCGGAACCAAAGCACAAATCGCAAATTTCAGTACTATTTAACCGCCACTTCCAATCGGCGTTACTAGCCGTTTTACCCGATTGGCGCAAACGGAAACGCGTTTAAAATTTGAGCGTGCGGGCCTGAACCACGCCGTCCACGGCCCTGACTTCGTTGACGATCGC
Organism: Pseudomonadota bacterium; assembly: GCA_036339495.1. Classification (GTDB taxonomy): domain Bacteria; phylum Pseudomonadota; class Alphaproteobacteria; order MPNO01; family MPNO01; genus CALGIA01. The sequence goes on from JAYZAW010000008.1 coordinate 1,817, forward strand.
ATCTGAGATCGGCCCATCGATTTCGATCAGCGCAACGGCATCGCCGCCGGCTTCGCCGCGGCCAAGATGGAAGGTCGCTATATTGACGTCCGCGGCGCCGAGAATCGATCCCAGCCGTCCGATAAAACCCGGCTTATCCGCGTTGATGGTATAGAGCATATGAGGCCCGAGCTCGGCCTCCAGCCCGACGCCGTTAATGTTGACGATCCGAGGTTTGTCGCCGCCGAACAGGGTCCCGGCAAACGTCCGGGTCCGGTTTTCCGTCGTCACGGTCAGACGAATCAAGGTTTGATATTCGGATTCCCGCTCATGCTTGACCTCGGAAACCGCGATATCCCGGTCCCGCGCGAGGATCGGCGCATTGATCATATTGACCGTCTCCATGACCGGCGTCAGCAAACCGCAGAGCAGGCTGGCCATCATCGGCCTGGTGTTGAGCTGCGCCACCGCGCCCTCGAACTCGATGGCGACGGACTTGATACTGCTCTCGGCGATCTGTCCGGCGAGACTGCCAAGCTGTTCGGCGAGGATCATATAGGGAAGCAACCGCGGCGCTTCATCGGCGCTGACCGACGGCATGTTAATGCCGTTCACAACCGCGCCGTCGAGTAGGAAGTCCGACATTTGTTCCGCCACCTGAAGCGCGACCTTCTCCTGCGCCTCGAGGGTCGCCGCGCCGAGATGGGGCGTGGCGACGACATTGTCATGCCCGAACAGGCTGTAATTATCCGGCGGTTCGACCGCATAAACATCGACCGCCACGCCGCCGACCTGGCCGGATACAAGTGCCGCCTTGAGGTCCGCCTCCGCTATCAGCTCGCCACGGGCGCAGTTGATAATCCGTACGCCCTTTTTGGTTTTGGCGAGCGCCTCGGCGTTAAGGATTTCACGGGTCGAATCGGTCAGCGGCGTATGCAGCGTAATAAAATCGGCCCGGCGCAGCAGTTCATCAAGCTGCACCTTCTCGACGCCGAGCGCATTGGCGCGTTCCGGCGACAGATACGGGTCGTAGGCGACCACTTTCATGCGCAGCCCAAGCGACCGTTCGGAGACGATCGATCCGATATTGCCGCAACCGATGACGCCGAGCGTCTTGCCGGTCAATTCCACGCCCATGAAACGCGATTTTTCCCATTTGCCGGACTGCGTACTGTGATCGGCCGCCGGGATTTGCCGGGCCAGCGCAAACATCAGGGCAATGGCGTGTTCCGCCGTGGTGATCGAATTGCCGAACGGCGTATTCATCACCACCACGCCGCGCGCGGACGCGGAATTGACATCAACATTATCGACGCCGATGCCCGCCCGGCCGATGACTTTCAAATTTGTCGCCGCATCCAGCACGGCTTCGGGGATTTTGGTCGCCGACCGCACGGCCAGGCCATGATATTCGCCGATACACGCGATCAGCTCATCCGGCGTCATGCCGATTTTGACGTCCACTTCAAGACCGCGTTCGCGAAATATTTCCGCCGCGCGCGGACTGAGATTGTCTGAAATCAGTACTTTGGTCACTTAAAAATTCCTTGATCAAATCGAGCCGGGATCAAATCA
>JAYZAW010000009.1:0-17598 GCA_036339495.1 Pseudomonadota bacterium
GCGACCGGGTGACGGACGACACCATGATCGCAACCCTCGATGACCGCTCGACGATTCTGGTCGATTTCAATCTGCCCGAGGACTATACCGCCCGTATAAAACTCGGCGACACGGTTACGGTCCGGCCGTCGACCAATCCGACACAATCTATCAAGGGCTCGGTTTATGCGACCGCCAGCCGGATCGAGGCGGCCTCGCGCTCGCTCCGGGTGCGCGCCCGGATTCCCAACCCCGACGATACAATCCGACCCGGAACATCGTTCGAGGTCGAGCTCGCCTTTATTGGAAGACTTTATCCCCAGGTGCGCGAAGTCGCGGTGATGTGGAGCCGCGACGGCGCTTATCTATGGCGCGCCAACGCAATGAAAGCCGAGAAGGTGTTCGTCAAGCTGGTGCGCCGTGATCGCGGCCGCATCTTGGTCGACGGCCCATTACAGTCGGGCGATCTGGTGGTGGTTGAGGGCGTCCAGGGGCTGCGCGCGGGCCAAAAGCTCGATGCCAAGCCGTTCGGGCTCAATGATCCCGCCGTATCATCGTCCGGGCGCAAGAAAAGCAAGCGTCGATGACGGCCCGGATCAGCGATCTTCCGGGCCTGGCGATCCGCCGGCCGACGCTGATCGTGGTGGTCAATCTGCTGATCGTGATTGCCGGCCTGTCGGCATTGTTCGGCGTCGAGGTGCGCGAGCTGCCCGATGTCGACCGGCCCGTGGTCATGGTGCGCGCTTTCTTCAACGGCGCGTCACCCGAGACCATGGACGCCGAGGTCACCAGCGTGATCGAGGGCGCGGTCGCTCGCGTATCGGGCGTCAAAAACATCAACGCGGCCAGCGAGGAAAACAACGCCCGGATCCGCGCCGAGTTTTCCACCGGTGTCCCGCTGGATGTCGCCGCCAATGACGTGCGCGAAGCCGTCGCCAGGATATCCCGCCGGCTGCCCGACGGAGTCGAGGAGGTCACCGTCGTCAAGGCGGATACCGACGCGTCGCCGATTATCCGCCTTGCCCTGGTCAGCGACCGGCTGCCGCAGGAAGCGCTGACCCGGCTGGCCGAGGATGATGTCAGTCCGGAACTGTCCGCGATCCCCGGGGTGGCGACGGTGCAGCTGTTCGGCGATCAGGAGCCGGTGCTGCGCATCGTCGTCGAACCAATGCGGCTCGCCAGATACGGATTGTCGATCGACGATGTCGCCAGGATATTGCGTTCGACCAATCTTGATGTGCCGGTCGGCAGCTTCAAGTCGGACAGTCAGCTGCTGCTGGTGCGCGCCGACGCGTCGATCTGGCGGCCCGCCGAAATCGAAGCGCTCGAGCTGCGCGCCAACGTAAAACTCGGCGACGTGGCGCAGGCCTTTTACGGCCCTGCCGAGTCCGAAAGTTTCAGCCTGTTGAATGGCCGCAAGATGGTCGGGCTCGGCATTATCCGGCGCGCCCAGTCCAACACCATCGCCATTTCCGAAGCCGTCGACCAGGCGCTCAAGCGGCTGAACCGTCGGCTTGATGACGCGCGCATCATCAAGGTATCAGACGATGCGCGCTTTATCCGGGGTTCGGTGCGCGAAGTGGTCAAAAGCCTCGCCATTGCGGTCGGCGTGGTCTTTGCGGTGATATTCATTTTTATGGGCGCGCTGCGGCCGACCCTGATCCCGGCGGTGGCCATTCCGGTCGCGCTGGTCGGCACCCTGGCGACGATCTGGCTGCTCGGATTTTCGATCAATATCCTGACGCTTCTTGCACTGGTGCTGGCGACCGGACTGATCGTCGACGACGCGATCGTGGTGGTGGAAAACATCCAGCGCCATCGCGGTGAAGGGCTGAAACCTATGGCCGCCGCCGTTTTGGGGACGCGCCAGGTGTTCTTCGCGGTGATCGCCACCTCGGCAACCTTGATCTCGGTCTTCGTGCCGATCGCCTTCCTGCCCTCTACAGCCGGCCGGATGTTCACCGAATTCGGGTTCGTGCTGGCCATCGCCGTCGCCATCTCATCCTTCGTGGCGCTGACGCTGTGCCCCATGCTGGCCTCGCGGATGCCACCGGCGAAGGACAACGCGCGCAAGGGAATGCTGGTGGGAATCGGCAATGCGGCGGCCGGCGTGTACCAGCGGCTGCTGGATTTTACCTTGTCGGCGCGTCTGCTGGTGATCGGCGTCACGGTGATGGTCGCGTTGACCGCGCTGGCGGTGTTCCCGACGATCGATTCCGAATTGCTGCCGACCGAGGACCGCGGTGCAATCTATATCATGATGCAGGGACCGGACGGAGTCGGGCTGGATTATATGGACCGCCAGGCGGCACAGGCCGAAGCCATCCTGAAACCGCTGCAGGAAAACGGCGAAATCGGCGAGGTGATGACGATCGTCGGGCGCTGGGACCTCAACCGGGTCTGGATCATCGCACCGCTGGCGCCGTGGTCGGAACGCAGCCGGAGCCAGGCTGAAATCGCCAAATCGCTGCGCCGCCCGTTGAAGGCGATCCCCGGCGCCAATGCCCGGATCCGGACGCCCAACAGCCTGAATTTGCGCCGCACCGGCGGGCGGCTCGAATTCGCGCTGACCGGATCGGACTATAAGGACCTTGCAGCCGCCGCCGACAAATTCGTCGGCGAAATGCACCGGCGCCTGCCCCAATTCGAAGATCCGGAAGTCGAGTTCCAGCAGACCCAGCCGCAGCTATCGATCAAAATCGACCGGCGCCGCGCCGAGGATCTCGGCGTGCCGGTTGAAAGCATCGCCAGCACCCTGCGCGCCATGGTCGGCGGCTTTGAAGTGGCCGAGCTCAATGTCGCCGACCGGTCGATTCCGGTGATGCTGGAATCGGCGGCCGGCGCGATCGACGATCCGACCGATCTGGTCAATCTCTACGTCTCGACCAAGCGCGGCAATCTGGTTCCGCTGTCGGCCTTCGTCAAGCTGGAGGAAGTCGGCGTCGCCGCCGAGCTCGACCGCACCGCGCAGAAACGCGCCGTCGAAATCGATACGCCGCTGCCGACCGGGTATCCGATGCGCCAGGCCATGACCGAAGTGCAGATGATCGGCGATGAAATCCTGCCGGCGGGGATCGATTTGCGCTTCATCAGAGAGGCCAAGACATTGGAGGAAACCTCCAACGAGGTGGCAATCGCCTTCGCCGTCGCGGTCCTGGTGGTCTTGCTGGTGCTCGCCGCCCAGTTCGAGAGCGTGCTCAGCGCGCTGGTCATCGTGCTCACGGTGCCGTTCGGGCTCGCCGCGGCCGTGTTCGCCCTCAAGCTCACCGGGTCGACGCTCAACATCTACAGCCAGATCGGGCTCATCATGCTGGTCGGGCTGATGGCCAAGAACGGCATCCTGGTGGTCGAGTTCGCCGACCAGCTGCGCGACCGCGGCTTCGCCGTGATGGATGCGGTGCGGGAAGCCGCGATGACCCGCCTGCGGCCGGTGATCATGACCATGCTGTCGACGGTGCTGGGCGCATTGCCGCTGATCCTCGGCAGCGGCCCGGGCGCGGAAGCAAGAAGCGCGATCGGCTGGATCGTGTTCGGCGGGCTCGGCATCGCGACCTTCTTCACCCTGGTGCTGATCCCGGTAATTTATTCCCTGCTGGCGCCGCTGTCCCCGCCGCGCGCCCATGCCGGCATCCGGCTCGACCGCGAACTGCGCGAGGCCGCGCCGGACGGAGAACTCGAATACGCCAGCGCGGCGGAGTAGGCGAATTATATGACCGACCCGAGACGTAAATAACGAATTAATCGACGAAAGACAGCAGGAGCTTGCCGGTAACTTGCCGGCTCTCCAGCCGGCGGTGCATTTCGGCGACGTCGTCGAGCGGGAAGCGGTCGACGATCGGTGCCTCAAGCGAGCCGTCCTCGAGCGCGGCAAGAACATATTCCATCCCCCGCGACCAGAGATCCGGCCGCTCCATGACGTGGCCGAGGGAAAATCGCGTAAAGCTTTGCGAGCGCCGCAGAACGCGGTCGCGGATATTGTCGTAGGGCGCGCCCTCCGCTTCGCCGATATTGATCACCTGGCCGAGGCAACGAACCGCGTCGAACGTCCGGTCGAGCGTACTCGCGCCCAGCGAGTCGATGGCGAAATCGACGCCCGCGCCGCCGGTCATTTCCATGGCGGCGGCGACGAAATCGTCAAGGTTCAGATTGATCACCCGCGCCGCGCCGTAATCGAGCGGCCGGTTTTCCTTGCCCGCCGTCCCGACAGTGCCGATGACGGTCGCTCCGGCCTTGACGGCGAGCTGGGTGGCGAACAGGCCGACCCCGCCGCTCGCCGCGTGCAGCAGCACGGTCTCGCCGGCTCTGGTTGCGCGCAGGGTGTGCAACATATGATAGCCGGTCAGCGCCTGCACCTGAAAGGCGGCGCCGACATCGAGGGGAATGGCCGCCGGCAGCCGGGTCACCAGCCCGGCGGGCGCCGTACAGCGCTCGGCGTAGCCGCCCGAATCGGGCAGGATCGCGATCACGCGCTCGCCGACCGAAAACGTCTCGACGCCCGCGCCCAGCGCCGATATTTCGCCCGATACCTCCCGGCCCATGACGTGCGGATAGCTGACCGGATGCGGGTAGATGCCTTGGCGGCGCTGGATATCGGCCCAGTTGCATCCACAATAGGCGATTTCGATCAGCACCTCTCCGGGCGCGGGCGCGGGGTCCGGCGCCTCGCGCACGACCAAGGCCTCGGGGCCTCCCGGCTGATCAACAACGGCGGCGCGCATCGTTTTCTCCCTGTCACTGTCGGCATGACGGCGGATCATACATCCTTTCATCGGGTGACCTATAGAGGCGGATTGTGATCGCTCGCCGGTTGCCCGTACTCTATAAGGAGCCGATGAGGGGGACGACATGGCGAGGGTAATAACCGTGGGCGCCGCGCAGCTCGGACCGATCCAGCGCGCCGACAGCCGGCCCAAAGTTGTCGAGCGCCTGTGCGCGATGATGCGGCAGGCCCATGACAAGGGCTGCGGCCTGGTGGTCTTCCCCGAACTGGCGCTGACCACATTTTTTCCGCGTTGGCACATGGAAGATCAGGCCGAAATCGATGGCTGGTTCGAGTCCGAGATGCCGAGCGACGAGACCCGGAAGCTGTTCGAGCTGGCGGCGGAGCTTAAAATCGCATTCCATCTGGGCTACGCCGAACTCACCGAAGAGGGCGGCGAAACACACCGCTACAACAGCGCGGCCCTGGTCGACGAGACCGGCCGGATCGTCGCCAAGTACCGCAAAATTCACCTGCCGGGTCATGCAGAGTTTGACCCCGGGCGCAGTTTCCAGCACCTCGAAAAGCGCTACTTTGAAATCGGCAATCTGGGTTTTCCGGTAACCCGCGCCTTCGACGGCATCGTCGGGATGTGCATTTGCAACGACCGGCGCTGGCCCGAAACCTATCGCGTCATGGGGCTGCAGGGGGTGGAGATGATCCTGCTCGGCTACAATACGCCCACGGTCAACTCGCAATCGGACGAATCGGCCGATCTGCGTGGATTCCACAACCACCTCGCCATGCAGGCCGGTGCCTACCAAAACAGCAGCTGGGTGGTCGGCGTCGCCAAGGCCGGCAACGAGGACGGCCACGATATGATGGGGGACAGCGTCATCATCGCGCCGACCGGTGAAATCGTCGCCCAGTCCCGCACGCTGGGCGACGAGTTGATCGTTGCCGACTGCGATCTCGATGCCTGCACTTTCGGCAAGGAGACCGTGTTCAATTTCGCGGCCCATCGGCGCATCGAGCATTACGGACTGATCACCGAACGCGCCGGAGCAATTCCACCTAATCCCAAGGAGCGTTGATGAGCGAGCGCATCATTGTCATCAACCCCAACTCGACCACGGCGGTCACCGCGGATATCGATGCCGCGCTCGCAAGGTTCGCGCCGTTCTGGATAGGTCGAAATAATTTGCGATAAGTACGGGGACCGGAAGGAATCGCGCCATGGGATGCCCGGCGAAAAGCAAGACTCGACTACAGTCCGAGATAAGCCTGTTTCACGGAATCGTCCGTCAGAAGTTCCGCGCCCGTGCCCGACAAGACGATGTGTCCGTTTTCCATCACATAGGCCTGATCGGCTATTTCGAGCGTTGAGCGGATATCCTGTTCGACGATGAACACTGTCACGCCGCTGTCACGCACCCGAACCACCGTCTCGAACAGAAGCTGGGAAACAGTCGGCGCAAGCCCGAGGCTTGGTTCATCAAGGAGCAGCATGGTGGGTTCCGACATCAACCCGCGGGCCAGCGCCAGCATCTGCTGTTCGCCGCCCGAAAGAGTTTCGCCGCGCTGGTCGCGTCGCTCGCGCAGCCTTGGGAACAGTTCAAACATCTTTTCCAGATTGGCATCGGTTCGGGTTCGGGCGCGAGCCACGAAGGCGCCGACCCGCAAATTCTGTTCGACCGTGAAATCCGGGAAAATCATGCGCCCTTCGGGCACCAGGGAAATCCCCAATGCAACGCGTCGGTCCGCGGCCAATTCACCGATCTCACCCCCCGCGAATTCGATATTCCCGGCGTGGTGGGTCAACAATCCGGAAATTGTCCGCATCAGGGTCGTCTTGCCCGCCCCGTTACTGCCGACCAACGCCGTAATCGATCCTTCTTCCACCCGCAATGCGACATCGTGCAGCACCCGGACCTCGCCATAGCCGGCGAACAGGTTTCGGGTTTCAAGCAGCACCGTCACGTCCGGGTCCCCTGGCGGCTTCCCAGATAGGAATCGATGACGCGCGTGTCATTGGCGACTTCTTGCGGCGAGCCTTCGGCAATCAGCGCGCCATGGTGCAGAACGACAATCCTTGGACACAGTTCCATCAGAATGCCCATCACGTGCTCGACGACAATGACCGTCAGATTGCGCGCTTCATAAAGCCGCCGGATCATGGCGACGGCGTCGGCGCCTTCGGTTGGCGTCAAACCCGCCATCACTTCATCAAGCATCAGCAATTTTGGATTGGTCGCCAGCGCGCGGGCGATCTCCAGCCGTTTGCGGCCGGATAGATTGAGCGAGCCGGCATAATACCCTGCCCGATCCGCGAGCCCGACTTCTTCCAACACCTCCATGGCGTCGGCATTGGCGCGCGCCATGGATTTTTCCCTGGAGCCGCCAAAAAGAGCGCCGATTGCCACGTTTTCGAGCACGGTAAGCCCGGCAAACGGCCGAACGATCTGAAATGTGCGCGCCACGCCCAGACAGCTGATCTGATCGGGCCGCAGGCGATCAATGCGCCGGTCGTCGAGCCGGATTTCACCCGCCGATGGCCGCAGATTTCCGGCGATCAGGCTGAACAACGTCGTTTTGCCGGCACCGTTCGCGCCCATCAACCCAACAATTTCGCGCGATTCGATAGAAAATCCGACGCCGTCGACCGCGACGACCCCGCCAAAGCGGCGGCTGACATCGTTGAGCCGCAGCAAAGTCATCGCGCCATCCTCCGCCGGATTACGGCCAGCCGGCCTTGTACCCCGTCGGGCGCGCCGAGCACGAAGCCGACGAGGAACGCGCCGAGCAGGATCATGTAAATCTCGGGCCAATTGGCCCACAACAATTCCTGCAACAGCACCAGGAAGCATGCGCCGTATACGGGACCCGGCACGTCATCGCCACCGCCGATGATCGCCATTGAGACGATGGTGAAGGACGTGATCGGGTTGAACACGTCGAGCGGCTCGAAATAAGTCGTGCGCAGCACCACGACCGATCCCACCATTCCGGGGATGATTGCCGACAATGCGAACGCCAGCACCTTGAACCGCGCGACGTTGATGCCGACCGTTTCCGCGGCCCCCTCGTTTTCGCGGATTGCGCGCAGCCCGGCGCCGAATCGGGACCGTCGTACCGTGTAGGTGATGACCATCGAGCCGGCCGCGAGAACCAAAATGACATAAAACAGTTGATCGAGGCTCGGCGCGCCCATCAGCAATCGTCCGAACTTGCCGAGCGCGGCCTCGATATTGATCACGATGTACTTCACCAGCTCGGCGAGGCCGAATGTCAGAATCACGAAATAGGGTCCGCGCACGCGCAGGCAGGGATAGCCCACCAACAACGCCAGCACCCCAGTCGCCGCGCCGGCGATCAGCACCGAAATCCAGAACGGCAGCACGCCGAAGGTCAGCACCATCACATATGCGCCGGCGCCGAAAAACACCGCATGGCCGAGCGAGATATACCCGGTCATCGCCGACAGAACGACCCAGCTTTGAGTCAATGCGATCCACATCAGCAAAGTCAGCGCCACCCCGATGATGTAGTCGCTGCCATAGAGCGGGACAGTCGCAAATACCGCCATGCCGCCCGCCAGGATCAGCAAGGGAGCCGCTGGCAATCTTCTCACCGCGCGGCCCCGCGAACGCCAAACAGGCCGTGCGGACGCCAGACCAGAATGCCGATGAACACGCCGTATAACAGGATCGACCGCATACTGGCCGATGTTAGCGCGACTCCGTAAACCTCGATAACGGCAAGTAGAAAAGCGCCCGCAAGCCCGCCATACAGATTGCCCAGCCCGCCAAGAATGATCACGACGAACGCGGCGATGGTGAACGGAAAGCCCATGAACGGCGAAATTTGTTCAAGCATGCTGATCAGCCCGCCGGCGAGCCCCGCGATGCCGAAGCCGAGCGAAAAGCTGATCAAGCGGACGCGCTCCACATCGATACCGACCAGCGCGGCCGCGTCGGGCCGCTGGATCAGGGCGCGAATCGCGAGGCCGGTCATCGACATCCTGAAAAACAGGATGCAGGCAACGCAAACGGCAAGGCCGATCACCAGCACGACCAGCCGGTTTGCGGTCACTTGAAAGTTCCCGATGGGGATGATCTGATCGAGATAGGGGTAGGCCCGGGCTGTCGCGGTAAAAGATAGCGCGACCACATTCTGCAGGATGATCGAAACGCCGAACAAAAGCAGCAGCGAGTTCGCCTCGATTTGTTCGACCAGCTTGGAGGCGCTTAGAACCCGCCGGCAGAGAAAATGATATACCAATGCGCCCAGCGCGCCCGCCAGCGCCATTCCGACGAACATCGAATAAAGCGGCCCGATCCCGATCAGGGTAAACGACCAATACGACAAATAGCCGCCCAACATCAGTATCTCGCCGTGCGCCACGTTCAACAGGCGCATGGTGCCGTAAATCAGATTGAGTCCGAGCGCCACCAGCCCGTAAATCACTCCGAGGACAAGGGTCGCGACCACCAATTGGCCGGATAACAGGTCACCCATCATGATGTCCCGGAGGTGAGGGCCGCCCTATCGCGACTCCGCACAACAAGGCGGCCGTAACTCCGATCGGTACGCTTATTTCCAGGCCGGCTTGGCGATAATTTTCGACGTGGCCTGGTCGGCCGGCCACACAATATGCTGCTGCCCGTTCTGGATTTGCGAGATCATCGTCGGCAGAGCGATGTTTTCGACTCCCTCAAATCGCACCGGACCGTTGATGGATTTGAACGTGGCCGATGAGATGACCTGGCGCAGCTTGTTCTTGTCAAGACCCGCCTTGGCGACCGCCTGCTGCAGAATCTGAACCGACATATAGGCCAGCGGCCCGTCGAGATAATCGGTGTTGGTTTTCCAGCGCGCCTTGAAGTCGTCGAAGAATTTTTGCGCCGTCGGCCAATCCTTGCGCAACGGCGTCCAATGTCCCATCGTCAACAGACCGTTGCGGGCGGGCCCGAATATTTTGGCGAAAAAATCATATTGCGGGCCGAGCAGGACGACCTGTGTCGCGGCATTGAGGCCGACCTCGCGCGCGCCCTTCACGTAGAGCACCGCATCGCCGGGATAGGTATAGGCGAGCACTGCGTCGGGCTTGGCGTTTTTGACCTTGTTGAGCAGCGCGGTCATGTCCTTGACGTTGGGCGGATAGTCTTCGTTGACCAGCAGTTTTATGCCGGCTTTCTTGAGCGCCGGAACCACGAATTTCTTGTTCTCCTGGGTATAGGGCAGCAGGTTGGTGATCAGCGCCGCCGAGGTCACGCCTTGTTTCTTGAGGAGTTTGGCGAGTTCCACGCTTTGGCGGTCGGGAAACAGCGAGGTCAGGAACCAGATGTTGCCGGCCTTGAGGTCGCGCAGCTGTACCGAGGCAGCGGTGTTGCCAACAACCGGGAACTTATACCGCTCGATGACGCCGACAATCGCGAAATGAAGCGAGGTCCCCCAAGGCGCGAGCAGCAGATCGACCTTGTCGTCGGTAATCAGCTTTTCATAGATCTGAACCGCCTTTCCCGAATTCGACTGGTCGTCATAATGCACGAATTCAATTTTGCGCCGGGTTCCCGCAACATTGAGCCCGCCGAGCGCGTTCAACTGTTCCCGCCACAGCTCATAGGATTGCAGCTGCGAGGTCGCCGCCGCCGCGAAGATGCCAGTCTTCGAGTGAGAAAAGCCAATCTTGACCGGGTCCGCCGCGCCAACCGCCGTCGCGGTCAAAAGCGCCGCCAGTCCCGCAAGGGTCGTTACAATCCGTTTAAACATCCGTGCCTCCAAGTTGATTTATGGGCTTTAAGTCAATCACGAAACCTTGAAGTGAAAGTATGGCGAAATCCGTCACCGCCGTAAACCAGGGCATTATCCGAACAGTCGCGGTCCGGGGTCGCGGATCAGCTGCATGGTGTTGCACCGGATGCCGCCGCCGTATTTGTGGACCTCGTCATAGGGAATTGAAATGACCTCGACGCCCGCCGCTTCCAGCAGCGCGCGCGTCTTGACCGCGCTCTCATTCATGATGACGCGCCGGGGCTCGATCGTGATGCCGTTAGTCGGATAAAGATCGATCTCGTCGCGCGGCGCCTCGATCAGCTCGTAGCCGAGTTCGTGCAGGTCGCGGATGGTCTGGTAGTTGCACCAGGGCGGGTAGATCATGGCGAGCCGGATATCGAGCGGCATGATCCACATATCGGCATGCATCCAACCCGGAACGTCTTCATGGTAGTCGTAAAGCGGTCCGGGACTGTGAGCCAGCAGCACCTTCTCGTATCCCGCGCGCTGTAGGACCGGCAGGACCTGTTCCGCGCCCTCGCGGTTGCAATCGGTCGACAGCATCAGCACGATAAAATCATCGGCCATGCGCACCGAAGCGCCGATCTCGCAAACGCCGTGACCATGCACGGTATGCAGGATCGGGCAGCCGAGATCCATCAGGGCCTTTGATACATATCGCGATCGTCCGCGCCAATAGGGCGGCGCCTCGCGCGGAATGATTGCGCCGCCATTGATCACAAATCCCGCCGCCGCCGAAATCGAGCGTTTCATCGGCCCGTAGGCCGACATCGGCGGATCGTCCGCCCAGCGGATTTCGTGAACCGTCACGCCCAGCGACTCATATGTCTTCGCCAGCCCCGCATGCTGTTCCTGCATCAGCTCCAGATTCGGGGTGATGCCGTTGAACACGAAGAACGAGGAATCCTGCTCGTAGAGCTTAAGCACTTCGCTCTCGGTCGGTTTGACCATCGCCACTTCGCGCAATCGCCCGATGCCCTGCGCGCCCCACGGCTTGCCCCAGATGCGCTCGAGCTCGTCGAGATAGGAAACCTCGGCATGGTAGCGTTGATATTGCGGTACCTTGCCTTCTTCATAATAGGGGAAGTCGTCGAATGTTTCAGCGACCGACGGTTGGCCGCCTTTGTCTCCGTCCGTCATGTCGGGTCTCCTATCCGCAATGCGCTTCCGGCCGGCGTTGTACCGAATTCGAGCGCCGCCGCGTTCGATCGGCGGTAAATTTCGTCGAAATAGGGCGCGAGGCGCCTGGCGCCTACTTCCATCCCGGGCACGAAATCGCGGACGTAGCGGTCCGCCGCCTCGCGAATTTCGGAGCGCAGAGCGTCTTCGTCGATAGTTTTGATTTCGCGGTCACGCATGATCAATTTTCCCCCGACGATCACGCTCCGAACCGCCTCCGACGTCACCGAGAACGCGAGCTGGCGGATCGGGTTGGTCAACGGAACAAAGCCCCAATGGTCGCGGTCGAGCAGAATTACATCGGCGCGCTTGCCGGTCTCGAGGCTGCCGACTTCACGCTCCATCATCCCGCTTTGGGCGCCCCCCATGGTGGCCATGCGGAACACTTCCCCGCCCGAGACCCAGTCGTCGTGATGGGTGGCCGGATTTTTGTGGATCAGGCTTGCCGCGTGGATCGCCTGGATTAAATCGGCGGTGTCGCTGGTCGCCAGCCCGTCGGTGCCGAGCGCGACATTGATGCCGGCATCGCGCAGTTTTCGCACCGGACAGATGCCGCTGCCGAGCTTCAGGTTCGAAAGCGGGTTGTGCACGACAGAACATCCGTTGTCGGCGAGCAACCCGATGTCCCAGTCGTTCAGCCAGATGCCGTGGACGATGGTCAGCCGAGACGACAGAAAGCCGATATCATCGAGGTATTCGATCGCCGTCTTGCCCCATTGATCCTGGGCCTGAACGGCTTGCGGGCGGGTTTCCAGCGTATGGCTGTGCAGCGGCACATCATGCAGTTTGGAAAGCTCGTTGATCGCCTCCATCAGCTCGATTGTGCAGCGTTGCGGGCCGCAGGGGGCAATGATGATCCGGATGCGGTCGTCATGGCCATGCCAATTGTCGAACTGGAGACGAAACAATTCGAGCTGGGCGGCGCAGTCAGCCACCGGCAACGCATCGATTTCGCGCCGTTCCGCCGCCGGAATGATGTCGCGTGCATAAGGCACGCAGTCGAGCAGCGGCACGTCCCACATGTCGACCGCGACCCAGGCGCGCAGTCCGATATCGGCATAGGCGCGGATTGCGGCATCCATCGCATCGGGAGTCGCGGGCGGATGGACATAGTCGTCCTGAACCGTGGTCACGCCGGCCCGCACCGATTCAATTGCCGCCAGCATGGTGCGCAGATAAAAGTCGCGCGCGCTCAGGAACGGGAACCCGAATGGCGGATAGCTCTCGCCGAGCCAGATTTCGAGCGGCAGATTATCGTAGGCGCCCTGCTGGAAGGCCTCATTGGAATGGAGATGTGCGTTGATCAGCCCCGGCATGACGACCGAACCCGCGGCGTTGATCACCTCGCCGTCATATCCCTCACCGGCGTCGGGGCCGATCGCTTCGATGCGCCCGGCTTCGATAACGACGTCGGCGCGTTGCCACTCGGTCTCCGCCGCATCACCGGTCACCACCCAGCCGTCCTTGAGGATCAGTGCGTCATCCGACATCGGTCTTCTCACGCAGCGCGCGCAGGACGCTTTCCGGCGCCATGGGCAGGCGCCGCAGGCGGATGCCGCTGGCGTGAGCCAACGCATTCGCAATCGCGGGCGCGATCCCGACAATCGGCGGCTCGCCGATGCCCTTGGCGCCGAATGGGCCGGTCTCGTCGGGTTCCTCGATCAGGATGGTGTTGATTTTCGGCGGCGACTCCAGCGTTCCCGGAATTTTGTAATCCATCAGCGAGGGGTTCGCGAGCCGCCCCGTGTCCCAGACCATTTCCTCATACAGTGCGTAGCCGATGCCCTGCACCACGCCGCCTTCGACCTGGCCGGCGACGGAAGACGGATTGATCGCCTTGCCGATATCGTGGGCCGACCAGACCTCCAAGGGGGTGATCTTGCCGGTCGCCTCGTCGATCTCAATCTCCACGGCTTGCGCCGCGAATACCCAGGCGCCGATCTTGCCGAAGGGAAAACCCTTGATGAAGCCGCGCTTGGGATCGAAATTTTCGCCGTCATAGGCGAATGAATCGCTGCCGATGACCGGCCCGCCGGCAACCCAATGGGAAAAGCCCGAAATATCGCGGTAGCTGACCTGGGCATCCGGTACGCCCTTGATGCCGATATAGCCGCCTGGCCGCATTTCCAGATCCTCGGCCGCGCATTCCATCATCATGGCGGCGCGCTGTTTCATCTGATCGATCGCCGAATTCGCGGCCTTGACCACGGCGCGGCCGGTCATATAGGTCACGCGGCTGGCGGTGGTTCCCCAGTTATAGGGCGACGAATCCGTGTCCGGCGTGGCCAGGCTGATCTGATCGATCTCAAGCCCGAGGGAGGCCGCGCACATCTGCACCAAAACTGTGTCCGACCCCTGGCCGTTATCGACTGCGCCGGTATTCAGCACCGCGGTTCCGTCTTCCAGAATCCGGATGATCGCGCCGGAGGTCAGCAGGCCCGAGATATGGGGCAGGCAGGCGATGCCGATGCTGCGTTTTTTGCCGTCCGCGTTTTCTTCACCGGCATTGGCCCGGCGACGGTCCCAGTCGCAGTCGTCGCGCACGCGGATCAGGCATTCGCTCATGGCGGATTGCGACAGCTTCAGCCCGCCGAGCCATTCCTCGTCGGCGCGCACCGCATTCTTGAGCCGGATTTCGATAGGATCGAGGCCGAGCTTCCCGGCGATTTCATCGATCTGGGTTTCCCCGGCGATCGCAACCTGCGGCCCGCCGAAGCCTCGGAACGCGCCGGCCCGGAGCTTGTTGGTATAGACCGCGCGGGCATCCACCGAGACGTTCTCGATGTGATACGGGCCACGGCAGAACAAAGCGCAGATCCCGTTGACGCCCGGGGAGTCATCGGCATAGGCGCCGGAATCCAGCAGGATTCGGACCTGCCTGGCGATCAGCGTGCCGTCCTTCGCTGCGCCGGTCTTCATCCAGACCTGGGCCGGATGCCGCGACCGGATCATTTCGAAATCCTGCTCGC
Organism: Pseudomonadota bacterium; assembly: GCA_036339495.1. Classification (GTDB taxonomy): domain Bacteria; phylum Pseudomonadota; class Alphaproteobacteria; order MPNO01; family MPNO01; genus CALGIA01. Next base: position 14,623 of record JAYZAW010000009.1, read on the forward strand.
GGCTTAAGGTCAGCTTCACCGGCCGCTTGGCCTTGCGGGTCAGCGCGACCACGATCGGCTGAATGGTCTGTTCCATCTTGCCGCCGAAAGCGCCGCCGACGCGCGGCGTTACGCAGCGCACCTTCGACATCGGCATGTCGAGCGACTGCGCGATATTGGCCTGCAAATGAAACACCGATTGATTGCCCGACCACACCGTCACCTTGCCGTTGGCATCGATATCGGCGATCGCCGAACAGGGCTCCAGATAAGCGTGGCACTGCGCCTGGGTTTCGAATTCACCTTCCACAATGACATCGCAATCCGCCCAGGCCGACTCAATCTCGCCGTCTTCCACCTGCATGATCGACATGACGTTCGGCCCGTGGTCGGCTTCGAAGACGCGGACCAATTCGGCGAAATTATCATGCACAAGCGGCGCACCGTCGGCGATCGCCTCGTCGATCGACAACACCGCCGGCAATTCCTCATATTCGATATCGATCAGCGCAACAGCGCGCCGCGCGGTCGGTTGATCGACCGCGGCAACGGCCGCGACCGGTTCGCCGATATAGCGCACCTTGCCCTTGGCGATGGCGGTTTCGTCCTTCACGAACGGGCCGATATAGTGATAGCCGATGTCGTCGCCGGTGAAGACCGCAACGACGCCCGGCAAAGCGAGCGCCGCCGAGACATCGCAGGAAATGATTTTCGCATGCGCATAGGGACTCTGCTGAACCGCCCCATGCAGCATCCCGGGAAGGCTTATATCGTCGGAATATTGCGCCCGGCCAGTGATTTTTTCGCGTGCTTCGAGCCGTGGAATATCCTGGCCGACGGGTGATACGGAACCGGTCATGCTCCGCCGCCCCCACTGGGCACGCTGCTCCCGCGGGGCACGCTGCCCCCGCGAACCGCGCGGACCGCGTCGATGATTTTGATATATCCCGAACAGCGGCACAGATTGCCCGACAACCCTTCGCGAATCTGGTTGTCGGACAATGGCTCGTTGGCCGTCGCCAGCGCGGTCGCCGCCATGATCATTCCCGGCGTGCAAAATCCGCACTGCGCGGCGCCGGAATCGAGAAATGCCTGCTGGACCGGTGATAACGCGCCATCTGTTTCGAGACCTTCGATCGTGCCAATTTCCCGACCGCCGCAGTTCGCCGCGAGCGTCAGGCAGCCGCGCACGATCTTGCCGTCGACCATCACCGTGCAGGCGCCGCAGACGCCTTGATTGCAGCCGCGCTTGGTTCCGGTCAGCCAGAACTCCTCCCGCAGCACCTGCAGCAGGGTGTCCTCGGCGCGGACGAAGGCCTGATGAGTCTGGCCATTCACCGAGAGGCTGATCGGAATTTTCTCGCTCACGCCTTGCCTCCTTCACCGGTCCGCGCGGATGCGATCGCCCGCCTGACCAGCACCGGGATCAGGGCTAATCGGTAGTCGCCGCTGCCGCGAAAATCATCAACCGGGTCGGCGGCGGCAATCAGAATATCGCACGCAGCGGTTATCGCATCGTCGTTCAGATTATTGTCGGCCAGAATGGCGTCGGCCTCTTCGGACCATAGCGGGACCGGCGCGCACGCCCCGACGGAAAGCCGCGCATGATTGCATTGACTGCCGGGTTCCGACAGCACGATTGCGACGGAAACGGTGGCGAAATCGCCGTCCACCCGGGCGTATTTTTCATAGGCCGACACCGCGTACGCCGGACCGGCCGGAAGGCGCACCGATCCCACCATCTCTCCCGGTCCCAAAGCGGTTTCCATGTAATCGACGAAAAAATCCCGCGCGCGGATTTCGCGCCGCCCTGCAGGCCCGATAACCTGGATGACGGCGTCCGCGGCGACCAGAGCCGCCGGATAGTCGGCGGCGAAATCGGCATGGGCAATCGACCCGCCGATGGTTCCCATGTTGCGTATCGCCGGGTGGCCGATGACGCGCGCGGCGCGCGCGACGATATTCTGGCCGCCGTCCAAACCCGTTGCCTCGGCGATCGACGCATGGCGCGTCATCGCGCCGACCACCGCGCCGCCGTCGAGGTCGGTCGATATTCCCTTGAGGGACTCAATCGCGTCGAGGCTGATCAGGGCGGATGGGGCGATCAGATCGGCGTTCATCATGGCGACCAATGTCGCCCCGCCGGCAAGGCAGCGCGCATCTTCGTCTTCCGCCAACAGCGAAACCGCTTCCTCGACCGTGCTCGGATGATACAGTTTCAATGAATCCGCTCCATTTTCCTATCCGGGCGTTTCGAGCCGCGCCCGGAAATTCTCTGCAAATTCCTCTCCGACCGCCTTGGCCTTCTTTTTCATGATTCCGAGACCGAATTTGCCAAGCCGTCCCACAATGGATACTTCCGATTTGTAATTTACCTCGGTCTGCTCCCCATTGACCGGCTTCAGGCGCAACTCGCTGTTCGCGGTCACCATGCTGGCTTTGCCGCCTTCCTCGCCGCGCGTGAGCGTCGCGGCAAAATTCGGCGCCTGCTGCTCGGTGATTTCCACCGTCACGTTGAAGTTCGTCTTGATGGGGCCGACGGCCAGCTTGACGTTTGCCCGGTATTTGTTTTCGCCGAGGATTTCAACATCACCGCAACCAGGGATACAAGGCGCGACCTGGTCCGGGTTCATGATGAACCGCCAGGCGCGATCGATCGGCGCATTGACGGAGAACGTTTCCTCTATCTTCATGATGGTTCAGCGCGGCGTCCGCGCCGCGGCTATCTCGGATCCGGCGATATTTCTCCCGCCTGGTTCAGCCGCGTGACCGTCCATTTTACGGATCCCCCATGTGGTATTTTTCGGTCGCAAGCGTCACATGCCTGCCAAAACCCGTCAATAGCGGATTGGATTTCCCCCTTTTATTCGCCGTAATCAACGCATTTCGAACCGCATCGACCAGAACCGCGATAATACACAACCGTGTTTGAACACCCGGTACCCGAGCGATACTGGAAGCGACGAGGCTGACAATAGAATAGATGGCGCGCCCGGC
>JAYZAW010000010.1:0-8785 GCA_036339495.1 Pseudomonadota bacterium
CCGTCCTTCTTCCGCGCCCGGATCATCAACAATCCGAACTGGATCGACCGCCGGCTGCACGCCTTGCGCCGCCGGATCATCGGTCAGCTGATGGGCGAGGAAACCGTCCCGCAGGAACCTGCCGGCGAAGAGGCGGCGGCATGACCATGAGCTCCAGCGGCCCGCAACCACAACCGGTCACCAGGCTGATCGCGGCGCTCGGCGGCGAGGGAGGCGGCGTGCTGACCAACTGGCTGGTCAATGGGCTCGAATCCCACGGGCTGGTGGTGCAGAGCACCTCGATCCCCGGCGTCGCCCAGCGCACCGGGGCCACGACCTATTATATTGAAACCCTGCCGACGCCCGCATCCGAACTCGGCGAACGCCGCCCGGTGCTGTCACTTTACCCCAGCGCCGGCGATATCGACGTGATGGTGGCAAGCGAACTGGTCGAGGCCGGGCGCGCGGTCCAGAACGGCTACATCACGCCCGACCGCACCACCCTGATTGCCTCGACCCACCGGCATTTCGCCATCGGCGAACGGTCGGCCATGGGCGACGGCCGGTTTGACTCCGAGCATGTGATGAACGTGGCCCGCCGGCGCAGCAAAACGGCTCTGCTGGCCGATTACGCGACTCTGGCGCGGGATTCCGGCACCACTTTGAACGCCATCGTGCTGGGGGTAATCGCCGGGTCCGGCGTGCTGCCGGCGCCGGCCGACGCGTTCAAAGGCGCGATCCGCAACACCGGCATCGCGGTCGAGGCCAATCTGCGCGGCTTCGCGCTCGGGCTCGAACAGGCCCGCCATGGGGCCGTGGCCAATCTTCCCGGAACAGACGAAAAGCGGTTTCGCGTCACGCCGGCGGGTGATGTCGAGGCGCGCGTCCAGGCGGAGTTCGATGGCGCGCTTCGCGAGACGCTGATCGAGGCGGTTCGCCGGCTGGTGGAGTTCCAGAGCCCCAATTACGCCGCGCTCTATCTCGACCGGCTCGCGCCGATCCATAAAATCGGCTATCCGACCCTGACAAAGGAAACCGCGTGCCATCTCGCGCTCTGGATGTCGTATCAGGACATTATCCGGGTCGCCCAGCTCAAGATTTCCTCCGACCGTCACCGCCGGGTGCTGGCCGAGATCAATGCCGGCGACGACGACCCAGTGGTGATCGCCGAGTTTTTCAAGCCCGGCATTGACGAGCTGTGCTCGATCCTGCCGTCCTTCCTGGCGCGGCCGATCCTGGCGCTGAGCGAGGGAACGCGCTGGAAGGAACGGGCCCATATCGGACTGCACATCAAATCGACCAGCATCAACGGGTTCCTGCGCATCTTGCTGCTGGCGAAATTGCGCTTCTGGCGTCCGCGCAGCCACGGCTACCGGGAAATCCAGAAACATATCGAGGCCTGGCTCGGGCTGATCGGGCGCGCCGCCGAAACCAACAAGGCGCTGGCGCTGGAAATCGCGCTGTGCGCCGAACTGATCAAGGGCTATGGCGACACCAACAAGCGCGGCATGGCGTCGTTCGCCGCGATCCGCGGCCTGATCATCGACCCCGCCCGGGCGGGCGCCGTGCCAGCGGACCAGGCCCCCGCCGCCGTCGCCAGCCCCCGCGCGGCCGCCCTGTCCGACCCGACCGGGAAAAGGCTGTCCGCCACCATCGACGCCATTACGGCGGCGCGGGCCCAGGCGGCGGAGTAGAACTGTTATTGAACGAAATTGCAGGGAGGAATGATTGAGATGAATACAGGTTCGGAATCAGGCGCCGTATTGGCGCATTTGCGGCTGACGGTCAGCGATCTGTCGGAGTCCGTATCGTTTTTCGAAGTGATCGGCGCGCGCGAGGATGTCCGGCGCGACAAATTCGCGGTGGTCGAGTTCCGCGACCGCACGCGGCTGCAACTGACCCAGTTGGAACAGGAATTTCCCGCGATAAATCCGCTGCAATTCGATTTCAAAGTCGAGGACATCGACGCGACGTGGCGGGACTATGTCGCCAAGGGGCTGACCCCGGGAGACATCAAGCGCCAAACGCCGGGGCATGATTCATTTATCGTCACCGGACCCGATGCCTGCGAGGTCAAGATAAATTCCGGGTACAAAAAAAACTAGAACCCTTCGTGCGGCGTGGATTGCGCCGCCCACCCAGGCTCCATCATGGCAGGCCCCGGTGGACAAATTCCATCAGCGCTTGGCGTTGTTGAACGGCTTCAGGCTCCGCAGATAGGCGACCAGCGCGTTCAGGTCGTCGTCGCTGATATTCTTGGAATAGCGGAACGCCATCGGCGGCCGGAGTTTGGATCCATCGGCGCGCACGCCGTCGGCGATGGCGCGCTTGATTTGGGCGTCACTCCACTTGCCAAGACCGGTCTCCTTGTCGGGCGTGATGTTGGCGACGATGGATTCGCTCCAGGGACCGTGGAAAACCTGCCCGCCGAGCCCGGTGCGCGAATAGTACCGGCGTCCGCGAACCATCGGCGTATGGCATTCGATGCAAGGCCCGATTTTTGCGAGATACTCGCCATAGGCGACCTTGTCGGATTTTGAAACATCGGGAACGCTGCCAAGCTTCGGACCATAGGCCGGCGGCAACGGTATGCGGTAGTTCGCCTCGCCCATTTTTGCGCTTTACCGGTTTCACCGTCCTGAGATAGGCGACAATCGCCTTGGCGTCCCGGTCCGAGAAGCTCCGGTACAGACCGATCGGCAACGGCGGGCCGACGGTCCGGCCGCCATTTAGTATTTTTCACAACCAAACGATCAACGCGAAATATCAACTCAAGGAATTGTGATAATTAAACCATTACTTGAGGAAATATTTTCGTCTCTTGGTGCGGAATTTCATTACATTTTTGCCGTCACCCGGATCGCCAGGCGACGGGGAACACGGCGTCGTCATGGGGCGGGCGGCCGAACGCTATTTCGGGTGAGTTGTTGGCGCCCGGCACGCGGAACCCGGTCTTGCGTTCGGTCCAGATTGCGTCACCGCCGAAATAGCGGCACGACAGCGCGACCCGGCGCAGGTCGGCGGATTCGTTGCGGCCCGAGCCATGCACCGCCAACGGGTGATGGACGATCACATCGCCGGGCTCCATGTCCCACGACAGGAAGCGATAATCCGGATTGTCGAACTCCTTGTGGAACGGCGGGCACGGCTCCAGCGACTCGTCCATGAACGCTTCGTCGTAATCGGGCGTAATGGCGCGGTAGAGCTTGTTCCACTTATGCGATCCGGCGACATAAACCAGTCCGCTGGTCGCCGTCGACACCGGAGTCAGGGCGAGCCATACCGACGCAATATGGTCGCCGGCGAAATTCCAGAACGGCAAATCATTGTGCCACGGCGTGGGCGCCTGGGTGCCGGGGTCCTTGATGAACAGCTGATCATAGAAAAACCGCACCTCGTCAAGCCGCATCAGGCGGGCGGCAATCTCGGCGGCCGGCGACTCGACGACGAAGCGGTGGAAACTCTCATGCCGGCGGGCCATGTGGGAGCTGACGAAAAAATAACCGGGATCGTCGGACTCATCGACTTCGCGGCTTTTCGCCTCTGGGTCGGTCATGGTTGCGACGCAGGCCTCGCGCATGAGCTCGACCCAATCGCGGTCGAACTGGCCGCGGATACATACCGCACCGTCCGCTTCGTACTGATCGATGGCCGCCTGTTCGATGGGATGGGCCAATTCGCGGTTCATGGTTTCGTCTCCGTCGGATGGGAGAAATAGTGTGCCCGCCGCACCATCCGCTGTCACCCGAAATTGCGCTTGCAGGCGGCGGGTTCGACGCACAAAATTGGGGATCGGGGAAGCAGCAGAAAAGAACATGTCGAATTTTGACGACGCGCCGCGCTATGACGCCGCCACGGAAGCGGAGTTCCGCGAACAGGGATACTGGACCGACGACACGCTCGAGACCGTCCTCGCGAAATGGTCGTCCTCGGAACCCGGCCGGGTCGCCATTATCCATGGGCCGGCGCGGATCACTTTCGGCGAGCTGCATGCCGCGTCGCGCCGGGTGGCCAACGGCTTGCTCGATCTCGGTCTGCGCAAGGGCAACGTGGTCGCGATCCAGATGCCCAACCTGCCCGAATTCCTGATCGCCTATCTCGGCGTGGCGTTGATGGGCGGCGTGTTGTGCCCGCTTCACATGCCCTATCGGGCGTCCGAGATGACGCCGCTTCTGGCGCACGCCGGCGCGCGGGCGATCATTTGCGGCGAACCGACCGGGTCCTATGACTGCCGGGCGGAAATGCGCCGGGTCAAGGACATGGTCCCGGGGCTCGAATTCATTATCGGGCTCGGGCGATCCGATGATCCGGATATCGTATCGTTCGATACATTGGCCGCGGCGGCCGATGCGCCGATCGCCGACCCGCCGACGGCGGCCGACTGGGTGATCATCAATTTCACATCGGGCACGTCGTCCGCGCCCAAGGCGATCCTGCGGCACTATGAACCTTATATGGCGAATACCCGCATATCGCCCGCGACGGTCGATCTGACAAGCGACGACGTCATGATGAGCGCGCCGCCCTTTTCCCACGGGTTCGGGCTCTATACCTCGACCATGGCGCTCTATGTCGGGGCGGCGAATTTGATGCTGCCGCAATACTCGCCGGAAGCGTTCGCCCGTACAATCGCGGAGGGCGGCGCGACATTGGTTTGGGGGGCGCCCGCGCATCTCGTCGCCGCGCTCAAGGCCGGGCATTTCGAAAAACACGATTTCTCGTCGGTCCGCGATATCGAATTGGGCGGTTCGGTCTGTCCGCCCGACGTGGCCCGCGCCGCCGAGCAATTGCTGCCCAATGGGCGGATCGGCCAGATATTCGGGCTGACCGAGGGCATGCTGACCATGCAGACGCGGCTGGACGCGCCCGCCGCGATCCGCCATTCCAGCACCGGAATCGCCAATCAAGGGGTGGAGCTTCGGATCACCGGCGGCGACGGCCGCGTTCTGGAGGCGGGCGCGGAAGGCGAGCTGGAAATGCGCGGCTATTCGGTGACGCCGGGATATCTACGCAACGAAAGCGCGAATGCGACATCCTTCGGTCCCGACGGCTGGTACCGCACCGGTGATCTGGCAATCATCGATGACGGCGGCAATGTCTATATCACCGGCCGCGACCGGGACATCATCAACCGCGGCAGCATCAAGATCAATCCGACCGACGTGGAAAGCATTCTGGCGCGCCACCCCGCGATCGTGCTGGCCGCGATCGTGCCCATGCCCGACGAGGCGCTGGGCGAACGCGGCTGCCTGTTTGCGACGCTGCTGCCGGGCGAAACGCTCGATCTCGCCGCGGTGACCGCATTCCTCGCCGACAACGATGTGGCCAAACTGCAATGGCCGGAGCATCTGGTGGTGGTCGAGGACATGCCGATGACGCCGACCAAAAAGATTATCAAGAGCGAGCTGCAAAAGATGGTCGGCGAAGTCAGGTTTTCGGCGCGCGCCTGACAGGAACCCGGATTTTGCCGTTTTCATCCCTTTTCGGCGGCGCCGGCCGTGCCTTGAAACACCGGGTCTACCGAAAGTTTCTGATCGGTCACACACTGGCCGCGATCGGGCGCTGGATGAAGCGCACCGCGGTCGGCTGGCTGACCTGGGAGCTGACCCAATCGACCAGCTGGCTCGGCATCGTCGCCTTCGCCGATCTGGCGCCGATGATGCTGTTCGTCATCCTGTCCGGCGCCATCGCCGACCGGGTCGGATTGATGCGCATCGCAAAACTGAGCCAGATTCTGTCCGGACTGATCGCAATGCTGTTTGCGGCGCTGATATTCGCCGATTTGATCACCATTGAACTCGTCGTCGTGCTGTCGCTGTTTTTCGGCGCGTCGGAGGCGCTGAGCCAGCCCGCGCGCATGGCCGCGGTCCACGCCATGGTGCCGCGCGAGGATTTATCGTCGGCGATCGCGCTGGGCTCGGCCGCGTTCAACCTGACCCGCATTGCCGGCCCGGCGATCGCCGGCGCGCTCATCATCTGGTCCAATACGGGAACCGTGATCGCGCTGTGCGCGGCGGCGTTTTTCGGGTTTTATTTTCTGTTGCGCACCATTCAAATCGACGAAACCTCCAGCGGGCAGAAATTGTCGCTGGAATTGTTCGTCGATGTCTGGCGCGGTTTTCAGTATGTGTATGGCCACGCCGCAATCCGTTTCATCATGATACTCATGCTGGCGGTCAGTTTTTTCATCCGGCCGGTGATCGAACTCATGCCCGGCGTTTCGGGTCAGGTTTTCGACGCCGGGCCGGCGGGGTTGTCGCTGTTGCTGGGGGCGATCGGCGCGGGCGCGTTGGTGGCCAGCCTGTGGGTTGCCCGGCGCGGGGAAATGGGGGGGCTGACCGGGATCGTGACGTCTTCGGCCCTGGGAGGGGGTCTCGCCCTGATGCTGTCGATGGCGTTCAGCCAGATCTGGTTTGCCGTCGCGTTTCTCATGATTGTCGGTGGATTTATGGTGGCGGGCAATGTGGGCGCGCAAAGCCTGATACAGAATGCGGTCGATTCCCGCGTCCGGGCCAGGGTCCTGGGCCTGTTCATCGTGTTCGCCCACGGCCTGCCGGCCCTCGGCGCGATGATCATGGGCTGGATCGCATCCGAGGCCGGGCTGCGGGCGACCATCGGCGGCGGCGCGCTGCTGATGGTGCTGGTCTGGCTATGGGCGCGCCCGCGCAGCCGGAACATGGCGGCGACACTCGAACGGACGGATTAGCTTCCGGATTTCGCCGGTGGAAGCGAGGCGGGATCGCGGGATATAATATCCGATCTTGTCATCTTACGAAGGAACCGCCCGTGACCAGCTATGACTACATCTCGGCCGACAATCATCTCGATACCCATTGGATCCCGGCCAATCTGTGGCAGGACCGTCTGCCCGCCAAGTTCCGCGAACAGGGTCCCCAGGTGAAGGAAACCGATGACGGATCATACTGGGTCTGGGAAGACCGCCGGCATGACGGCTCAGCCGCCGGGTCCAGCAATGCAAAATTTCTCGAACAGTTCCGCAGCCAGGGCGTGGAGATCGAGGATGGCGGCCTGCCGCCCTCGGACCCGAAATATCTGATCGAGCACATGGATATGTCGCGCATCTACGCCAGCGTGATTTTCTCGGCGGTCCGGAAATGGGACGTCCGCAACCCGGAGCTCTGCAAGGCGGTCTATCGCGCGTTCAACGATTACGCGGTCGAGATGAACCAGGTCTCGCCGGATCGGATCATCATGCTGCCAGCCCTGCCGACCGAGTTCCCGGAAGAATGCCTCGCAGAGTTCGACCGGCTGGCCAGGCAGGGCGTGCGCGGCTTTGAATTTCCGCCCTTCGACGTCGCCAAGCCGGCCTATGACGAAATCTGGGATCCGCTCTGGGCGCGCGCCGGCGAGGCGGGCATCACCCTATGCACCCATATCGGCGGCGCGGCGGCGTCCGCCATTCCATCCTCGGGGCGCGGCGCAAATCTCGCCTTTTTGTCCACCGCGCCGTTCAATCTGACCAATATCTGCGCCGAACTGATTTTTGCCGGCGTTTTCGAACGCTATCCGAATTTGGACTTCCTGTTCGCCGAGTGCCGCATCGGATGGGTGCCGTTCCTGATGCAATGGATGGACCGCCAGACGGTCGAGCGCGCGCCCGACCCGGTCACCCCGATCAAGATGCTGCCGAGCGAATACGCAAAGCGCAATTGCCGGTTCTCGTTCGAAGAGGATTACATGGGCACCGAGCTGATGAAGCTCGATTGGAACGAACTCGGCCAGATGGCGATCTGGGGCTCGGATTATCCCCACACACAGGGCACCTGGCCCAATGTGTCCGGCCCGATCGATAAGATGTTCGAAGGCATCGACGCCGACACCAAGCGAAACGTGCTGTGGAACCACGCCGCCGACATGTTCGACATCAAGGGGCCGTAAACAATCGGCGATAAGGGTTGAATTCACCGCAGAATTCCGTCCAAGATATCCCTGAATCGGAAACGGGGAGGTGGTTGTGCAACTTAGATCGTTCAACCTGATGCAGTGGATCGAGGACAACCGCGCGCAGCTGACGCCGCCGATGGTGAACAAGCCGATCTGGCGCGACCGGGAATTCGTGGTGATGATCCTGGCGGGCCCGATCACGCGCGCCGATTACCATGACGATCCGTTCGAGGAATTCTTCTTCCAGCTCAAGGGCAATATGGTCCTGAAGACGATTCAGGACGGAAAGCACGAGGACATTTCGGTCAATGAGGGTGGCGTGTTCCTGATGCCGGCCCATCTGCCCCATTCGCCGCAACGGCCGGAGCCGGGCAGCATCGGGCTGGTGGTCGAGCGCGCCAGGCCCGCGGGCGTGCTGGACGCCTGGGAATGGTACTGCCCGGACTGCGCCACAAGGGTGCATCGCTGCGAATTGCATATCAACGACCTGGCGACGGAACGGGCGCGCCATTTCGGCGCCTATTACGACGATATCGCCAACGGCGTCTGCCCCGACTGCGGCGCCCCCAACCCGAAGGAATTGATGTCGTGAAAGCCATCCACGGCGAACTGCCCGACACCTCGGACGTGCGCGGGAGGGTCGGCGACCCGGAATGGGAAACCCGCATCCAGCTCGCGGGACTTTTCCGCCTCGCGGATTACTACGGGTGGAGCGAGCTTGTCTTTACCCACATATCGGCGCGGGTACCCGGCAATGAGGAACATTTCCTACTCAACCCGTTCGGATTGATGTTCGATGAGGTCACCGCCTCCAGCCTGGTCAAGATCGACCTCGACGGCAAAATTGTCGACGAGACGCCGTTCGATTTTCATCCGGCGGGATTCGTCATTCACGGCGCGG
>JAYZAW010000011.1:0-9357 GCA_036339495.1 Pseudomonadota bacterium
GTGCGGCAATGGGACCCAACTTGGACTGGAATGTCAACTATCGTCGCAACATTTCGTTCGGCAGGAGATACACCGGCGCGGCAGATTGGGAACGATACTATTTTGAATTAACATCCCATGAAGGCAAATTGCTGTGAGGCAGACCCGCACGCGAATGCGCCTACAAAGACCTGCACACCGGGGAAACGAGGCGCCAACTCATGACCCTGGGAAGGCATTCGTAGAACAGCTCGATCGACTCACCGTAAGCCTATAACAAATTATACGAATGGCACTTAAATTAAACTTCGCCAAGGCGTTGATATTTAGGATTAATGAGTCAAAGAAAGATCGTGTGCATGCCTACCTTACCTCGGACGAGGGGAAGAATTACGTTGGCGCACTGGAATGGACGTCGGGCATGATCGCGGCTTTGAATCTCCATTAGGCATGAAACTACTTGCAACGGCTGACTGGTTGATTGAGAGAGAAAATGTTGAGCGATCAACAGCCGGCATCTTGAAAGGATTACGCAATTGGACAGGTGGCGATGAAGCTAGTAGGCGAAAGCTTAAGATTTTCGACAAGCGTTTAATATCGCTCACTCTCGACCAGTTGGAAACGGCAAATCTGATTTTCAATTGACTGCTGAGGCACTTCGTTATCAAGACTACCTCCTTCTAAATAATAACTACTTAAGCGAAAAGTAATTCGGAAAATTTTCGTTTTTCGCCAGGGAATTTCTTTGACTCCGGCGCGGCAATTACTATGATATCTAAGCTTTTTGACGATGGGAGGAAATCCGATGGCGAACACCACACCGAGACGCGCGGTCTTTGAAGACCGGTCCGGATATAAGCAGCCGGAGCTGCAATTGTGGGATCCGGTGCTGATTTCCAAGAATGATTTCGCGGGGGAAATCGACCGGCTGGCCTCCGGGCCACGGCCCGAAAACGGGCGGCGTCATTCGCTGATCGTTCACCCCGATTCTTACAAGCTGGGCGCCGGTCCCGGCCTTGCGCCGGCGATCCGGGTCACGCTCGAAGTGCTCAACCCGGGCGAACAATCCGCGCCGTTCCGCCACAACGCCACTCAGGTGAATTTCTGCATCCGGGGCGCGGGCCATTGCCTGGTCGACGGAAGACGCATCGAATTCGAACAGTTCGACGTCTGGAATTATCCGTCCATGGCGACCCACTGGTATGTCAACGACACCAACGAAATCCAGGCGCGGTTGAGCTATTCCAATGCCGCGCTGCTGGAAAAGATGAACATCTATATTGTCGACGACGACCCGCCGCCGGTGCTGGAAGAAGTCGGCGCGCCCGCCGGTGACAACAGCGCGGAAGAGATGAAAGACCCCGCCAATTTCAGCCCCTACGGCACATTCCAGCTGACCGATAACGGCGCCTGGCTGATGCCGTATGAAAAACTCATTAATCCCGAATCGGTCCAGTCCAGGACGCTTCACTGGCCGTGGAAAAAGGTCCAGGCGGAGCTCGACAAACTGACCGCACTGGGTAAGGACTACGCCGGACGCCGGCTTTATCTGCTGTTCAACCCGATGACCGGGCGGTTCAACGGCAATACGCCGTGCTTCTTCGCCACCATGACGATCCGCCCACCGCACATCGTCGACAAGCCGCACCGGCATACTTCGGCCGCGATGAATTACTATTTCGCGGGCTCCGGGCGCTCGACCGTCGAGGGCAAGGTCTATGAGTGGGAAGCCGGCGACATGATGCTGTCGGCGCCAGGCTGGGGCGTGCATAACCACGCGTCTTATGACGAACCGGTTTATGAGCTGACGGTCCAGGATCAACCCCTGAACATCTTCATGGAATCCCTGCTCTGGCAGGAGGATCTGAAAAAGCCCTGGCAGGTGCTGGGCAGCAATACGGGCTTCGAGACCAACCGGGACAAGAAGGCGGCGGCGGGCGAATAAGCGGCCAAGTAGTTCCTGGCTTGACGCACAAAGTCATACCAGCGAAATAGAAAGTTCCCTCTCCCTTTGCGGGAGAGGGTTGGGGTGAGGGGTTAGCGCGTCCGAGCGTCAAAAGACTCTGTGTAGCCGCCTATCGGCGGCGTCCCCTCACCCGGCACGCTCTGCGCGCCACCCTCTCCCGCAAGGGGCGAGGGTAATTCGGAATACGACACGGCTCTTTAAGAACAGCACGGGAAACGCGAACCATGATGAAACTGCCGAAGGATTTTCTGAAAGGGTCGATCCCACCGCTGATCACCCCGTTCCGCAACGGCAAGGTCGATTACGACGCCTATGCCGGGCTGGTCGAGTTTCAGGTCAAGAACGGCAGCCACGGCATTCTGGTCAACGGCACCACGTCGGAGCCCTCGACCCTGACGGCCGACGAACGCAACCGCGCGATCAATGTCGCAGTGGAAGCGGCGCGCGGCAAGGTTCCGATCGTCGCCGCCACGGGGTCGCAATCACTCGCCGAGACCGAGGCCCTGACGGCGCATGCCAACAAGGCCGGCGTCGATGCGCTGCTGATCGTAACGCCTTACTACATCCGCCCGCCGCAACGCGGCCTGATCAAATATTACCTGCACATCGCCAGGCAGACCGACCTGCCGTGGATGATCTATCACATTCCGGGCCGGGCGGCGGTCTCGGTGACCCTGCCGACCCTGGCGGAAATCTCCAGAAAATCGCCTAATTTCGTCGGCATGAAGCACGCGGTCGACGATCTCGGCTTCGTCAGCACCTGCCTCGACGCGTTCGGCATGGATTTCCGCATCTTCGTCGGGCTCGAGGATCTCAGCTACCCGATGATGGCGGTCGGCGCCTGCGGCCTGATGAACGCGGTCGGCAATCTGCAGCCCAAAAAGCTGTCGCGCATGTGCGAGGCGATTTGGAAGGGCGATCTCAAACGCGCCCAAAAGCTCCATTACGAGCTGTTCGAAATCAATCAAGCGGTGTTCTACGACACCAACCCGATCCCCATGAAATACATGATGAAGCGGCTCGGCATCATGCCCAAGAACGAACACCGCCTGCCCATGGTCCCGGCCGAAAAGGCGCTGGAAAAGCGCCTCGACGGCGTGTTGAAACGGGCCAAGCTGATTTAGCGCCGGTCGACTGATATAAGGACCGCCCGTCATGAGAAATCGATTCGTCGAAATACCGACGCCGGACGGCGCGATGGATACATTCATCACCCGCCCGGAGGAAGGCGGCCCGTTCCCGGCCGTCGTCGTCTTTATGGACATTTGGGGCGTGCGCGAGGAATTGTTCGAAATCGCTCGCCGCATCGGCACGGTCGGTTATTACTGCATGGTTCCCGATCTTTACCATCGCCAGGGCGGCATTCGGTATGAATACCGCGACGCCGACAATCGGATGATATCCCTGAACCGGCTCGACGAGGCGCGGTTCAACGAAATTCTGGCGACCAGGGGCGGGCTCACCGGGGACATGGTTGTCGAGGATACCGGCGCCCTGATCGATTTTATCGATGACGGCGAACCGGCGTCGACCGACGCGATGGGATCGGTTGGCTATTGCATGGGCGGTCAATACGTGCTGCTCGCCGCCGCGAATTATCCGGACCGTTTCAAGGCGTCGGCGAGCCTGCACGGCACGAATCTCGTCACGGATGAAGACGATTCGACCCATCTTCTCGCGCCGAAATTCAGGGGCGAGCTTTATTGCGGCTTCGGCGCAAACGACCCCTATACCCCGCCCCAGGTGATCGACGCCCTCGAAGACGCGCTATGGGGCGAACCGGTCGGCTACCGGTGTGAAATCCACCCGAATGCGGACCACGGCTATGCCTTGCCAGACCGGGATGTTTTCGACCCACACGCGGCCACGCGCGACTGGGAGCTTATCTTCGCAATGTTCCGCCGTCAGCTTCCATTGGGCGACGCGTGATGGTTTCCGTCGGGATCCGGCCGGCCGCGCTTTCCCAGGATGACATAGGTCCAATCCGCTCGGAATATTCCGCCGCGGGTTTCAGATTCCGGTCGCAAATCGCGTCATGACCACGATGATCAGCACCTGCATCGCGCCCTGCGACGCAACGATATAGAAAAAAAATTTCGACAGCCTGTCGAACCGCCTCAAATTTGGCTCGGACTTGCGCATTTCGAAATAGACCATGAGCTGGATCGGCAGAATCATGCAAAATCCTTGAACCGTGAGGATCGCGGTAACCACCAGCGCCGCGATCACTCACCATTTTTCCGGATAGCCAAGTTCGAAATAGCCGGCATCGACGGCAAGAAACCAGCCGGCATTGATGGTGATGGCCGCCAGAGTCGTCATGAGAAACAGGCTACGCGGCAGCAGCCGGCCCATGATCGCGCGGCGGGTTTCGAAATTTACGACGCGCAGGATCGGACCGAGGACGAACCCCTTGAACAGATCGACTCCGGTCCAGAGCAGTCCCGCAAAGACATGCACGAAATTGAGAAACCACGCATCATCGCTGTTGATCGCCGCGACCATCACCGCCAACGCGGCGGCGACCCACCACAGATTGACCCACCGATCGAGGCGACGGGGCTTGGCGGAATTTGTTCAGCTTGTTCAATCATGTCGCCTCTTCGGCGATCAGCCTCTCCATCAGTCGTCGCGTCTGGATCGTCGGCGTGTCGGCATTGACGTCGATCTGAACCGCGCCGGGCCGCGCCGACATGCTGCGCTGCTGCGCCTCGACGATGTCGACATCCTCATGAAACGTCGCCGCGATGCCGGCATGCAGCTTGTCCGACAACGCGCCGTCGTCGAGTGCGTAATTGCGCGCGAACAGCCAGAAATAATGGCAGGTCGTTTCGGTTTCCGGGGTGATGAAATGGCTGGTCCGCATGGTGACGCCGCGCGACCGGTCGCCGTCTTGCGCCCCCGACCCGGCCTCCGCCGCGCCGATATCGAAACTGCACAGCGAGGGCGGCGAAAACGACGCCAGAATCCAGCGGTCCACATTGCCGGCAAATCCGCCCGCGAGGGCCCAGATCGGCGGCGGCGCCACATCGAGCATCCAGCGCCGCACATGGATGGTCTCGCCGTCGCGGATCACGTCGGGCGGCGTGTCCTGGATCGTGCTGCTGCCCAGGGTCGCCGGGTGGACATAGGTGGCGTGGGTGTTGTCGAGCTGGATATCAACCAGCAGCATGTAATTGCAGGCGACGTTGAGGATTTCGCCGGTGGCGAGCCAGTCCGGCCCGTCATGCCAATAAAGATCGGGAATGTCTTCGGGCTTCGCGCCGTCCGCGTCGCCCATCCAGATCCAGATCCAGCCATGGCGCTCGGCCGCCGGATAGGCGCGCACCGAACTGCCCGGCGGAACTTTCGATTGCCCGGGCACGGCCACGCACGCGCCCGACGGCGCGAAGCGCAGCCCGTGATAGCCGCATTCGATCTGGTCGCCGATCACCTTTCCCATGGACAGCGGCAGCGCGCGGTGCCGGCAGCGGTCGGCCAGCGCCACCGGCGCGCCCGATCCGTCGCGATACAGCACCACCTGTTTTCCGAGAAAAACCCTCGCCAGCGGCTTGTCGTCCAGCTCATGGGCCCAGGCGGCGGCATACCATCGATTTTTCAGCACCATCGGCGTCGCTCCATTCGGCCACAGTATGGAATTTTCGACGAACCCATGCTAGCCTGTCAGCCGTAAAAGAAAGAGCCTGTTCAACCCTTATCCGGCGGGGGAATATGCTATGAATGTTGAGACAATTCTCGGCAGTAAGGGGCGCGACGTATTGACGATCCCGCCCGACGCATCTGTTCTCGATGCATCGAACAATTTGAGTTCCGGGAAAATCGGCGCGCTGGTGGTCAGCCATGACGGCGAAACGGCGCTCGGTATCCTTTCCGAGCGCGACATCGCCAACGCCATCGGCATAAGCGGCGCGGCGGTGCTGAGCGAGACCGTCGACAGCCCGATGACCCGCGATTTGCGGACCTGCGCACTGGACGACACCATGCATGAGGTGTTGTCGGTGATGACCGAGCGACGCTTCCGTCACCTGCCGGTGATAGAGGACGGCAAACTCTGCAACATCGTTTCGATCGGCGACGTGGTAAAATCCCGGCTCGCCAAAATCACCCGAGAATCCGACGCCATGCGGGAATACATCACCAGCAATTGAGCGCGACGCTTTAACGCCGCGCGCGAGGACGCATGTCGCCTCGCCAAACGAAACCCCGTCTGCCTGACGGCGCCCCGGCGCGTTGGCATTAAAATAGGCGGGGTTTCCACGTGGACATCCAACCAGCTTACGTTGCGAACGCCGCTTTTACTTTGCCGCGCCAAGCGCGGCGGTGGCCTCGGCCATAATCCGGTCGACGATGTCGGCGGCGGGCGGCGCGTCGTGAATCATGTCCAGGCCTTCGCCGGCCCAGATCACCTTCCGGCTGAAATCGAGCGCTTCATCGGCCTTGTTGTAATCCGCCTTGGCGGCGCCGAGACCGGCGCGCAAGGCGGCTTCGTCGCCGTGCCAGCGCTTGGTCAGATCGTTCTTAATCGCTCGGCCGTTATAGGGTTCCGGCCATTCGGGGCCGCGGATCATGTCGAATACGGATGTGCGCATGGTGTCCGCGCCGGTGGAACCCACCAGCGCCAATTTCGCGCCCTCGGCGCCGAGCGCTTCTTGCGCGGCGTAGAACCGCGTGCCCATCATCACGCCCGCCGCGCCCAACATCCAGGCGGCAGCCAAGCCCCGCCCGTCGGCGATGCCGCCCGCGGCCAGTACTGGGATATCGCCGGCCTGGTCGACCACGGCGGGGACCAGCGACATCACGCCATGCCCCCCCATCCCGTGGCCGCCGGATTCCTGACCCTGAGCGACCAGCACATCCGCCCCGGCGTCGCGCGCGGCGACGGCCTGGTCGACGGTCTGGATCTGGCAGATCATCTTCGCCCCCGCCGCCTTGATGGCGGGCGCGTAGGGCGCGGCATCGCCGAACGACATCAGCACGGCATGGGGCGCATGTTGCAGCGCGATATCAAACGCCGCCGGTGTTTCGGCCTGCGCCCCCGCCGGCAAGCCGGCGAGAGACCAGGTTATAAACCCGACCCCGACCCGCGCATTGCCTGCTTCGCGGAACTGGTTGGTCAGGAAAACCACATCGCCATAGCCGCCGCCGATCAGCCCGAACCCGCCCGCTTCAGTGACGGCTGCCGCTAAAGCGCCGCCCGCGACCCCCGCCATGGGGGCGAGGATGATGGGATGACGGATGCCCAGCAGCTCGCATAGTCGGTCTCGCGACAACGCCATATCAATCTTCCACGAATCAATTTCTAATGTAAGTTTGATAGACGCCGCAACAAGAGGCAAGCCACATGCCGGAAGTCTCCCTGTTCAATCTGGCCGCCATCGTGATCACCCTGGCCGCGGTCTTCGGCTATATCAACCATCGCTGGCTCGGCCTGCCACACACCATCGGCGTGGTGCTGATCGCGCTGCTGGCCTCGATCGGGGTAATTGTCATCGACGCGTTGGCGCCGGGGCTGGGGTTCCGCGAGGCGGCGCGCGGCGTGCTGGATGATATCGATTTCCACGACACGCTGATGAAGGGGGTGCTGAGCTTCCTGCTGTTCGCCGGCGCGCTGCATATTGATCTCGAAAAACTGGCGAGCCGCAAATGGGCGATCGGCACGCTGGCCACGGTGGGCGTGCTGATCTCGACCTTCCTGGTCGGCTATGGGCTGTATTTCGCGGCCGCGCTGATCGGGCTCGACATTCCATTGATCTGGTGTCTGGTGTTCGGCTCGCTGATCTCACCGACCGACCCGGTGGCGGTGCTCGGCATTCTGAAGACCGTGCGGGTCAATCCGGAGCTCGAAGCCAAAATCGCCGGCGAAAGTCTGTTCAATGACGGCGTCGGCGTGGTGGTGTTTTCGATCTTCGTGGCGCTGGCCATCGGGTCCGGCGGCGGCGAGGCGATCGGCGCGGCTGAAATGGTCGAGCTGTTCGTCTGGGAGGCTTTGGGCGGCGCGGTATTGGGATTGGCGGCGGGGTACATCGCTTACCGCGCCATGAAATCGATCAATGAATACAGCCTCGAAGTGCTGATCACGCTGGCGCTGGTGATGATGGCCTATGCGGTGGCGTTTGCGATCCAAGTGTCGGGGCCGATTGCGGTGGTGGTCGCCGGGCTGCTGATCGGCAATCACGGAACCCGGTTCGCCATGGACGATGAGACCCGCGACCATGTGCAGAAATTCTGGGCGCTGCTCGATGAAATCCTGAATTCGGGCCTGTTCCTGCTGATCGGGTTCGAGGTCGTGGCGCTGACCATCGACGGCGCGACGGCGGTCGTCATGGCGCTTGCGATCCCGCTGGTGCTCGGCGCGCGCTTCATCAGCGTCGGCATCCCGTTGAGCGTTCTGGGGCTGCGCACCACTTTTACAAAAGGCGCTATTCCGGTGCTGAGCTGGGGCGGGCTGCGCGGCGGCATCTCGGTCGCGCTGGCCCTGTCGCTGCCCGCGATCCCGGAAAAAGATCCAATTCTGGCGATCACCTATGGCGTGGTAATCTTTTCCATTATCGTTCAAGGTCTGACGGTAAAGACGGTGATCGGGGCCACGGTAAATTCTTGATCGGATACGGAGACCAACTTTTGTTTGAGTAATGTCGGCTCCCGTCCTCTCCCCCACCCCGCCACCACCGACGATAACAACGGGGGGATCATCCGCACACGGTGGCCGGGGGGGGGAGAGGGCTGGAGCCGAATCAATAACGAAGGAGAACGATTATGGCGGAAGCGCGGATCGTGCGAAATTCCGAAGGCGAGGCGTATGAGGAACATTGGAAGTTCAAGCATGGCAGCCTGACCGGAGGCGTGTTCGATTTCATGGTGGGCGAAATCGAGTATCTCACCGGCCCGCCGCTCCATGTTCACGAGGAACAGGACGATACGTTCTTCGTCCTCGAGGGCGTACTCACCGTTCAGGTCGACGAAGAGTTGTTCGAAATCGGACCCGGCGATTTCGCGACCGTCCCGCCCGGCGTGCCGCATACCTTCGACAATGTCGACAAGGACCAGCCGCCGGTGAAGGCCGTCAATCTTATGACGCCGGGCGGGATCGACGAACAGTTCCGCGCCATGGCCTTGCTTCAAAAAGCAGGCGGCGACCCCGATGCCATGGCGGAACTGCGCAAAAAACACGGCGTCACCTCCGTCGGCCCCACCTTGGGCGTGAAGCTGGGACTCATCTGATCAGCGCCGATCAAGACGCAGGGGAATATTTCGTGACATAACTAGGATTTTGATCCGGGGCGGTTGGGCCGTTTCGATGGATCCCGCCATCGGCGCGCTTTCGAACGGCGATGTGCTGATTGACGGAAACCGGATCGTCGCTGTCGGGCGCGGGATTGATGCCGGGGACGCGCGCGTCATTGACGCCGGCG
>JAYZAW010000012.1:0-24687 GCA_036339495.1 Pseudomonadota bacterium
ATTATTTATGTTTTTTTAGAAAATAATATAAATAAATAATCCCAAATATTAAATCCGTTGTACTGTGATTTTTACATCGGAATTAAACTATTCATTTACATCTTGCGCTGTATTCGTGGGGAAATTCACGACAGTCCAGGGATGGAAAATCAGTAATGCTCAGTTTATTCAAGTCGCGCGTTTTCGCCGCGGCACTCAGTACGATCGCGGCAATCGCCGC
The DNA here is from genome assembly GCA_036339495.1 of Pseudomonadota bacterium. Lineage (GTDB taxonomy): Bacteria > Pseudomonadota > Alphaproteobacteria > MPNO01 > MPNO01 > CALGIA01. Next base: position 221 of record JAYZAW010000012.1, read on the forward strand.
CCCCAGTTTCGCATTCGCTCAGTCCGGCTCCAGTTCAATCACCGGCACGCTGGAAGTTATCGTCAAGGACGATTTCGATCGCGGCCGTTCGGAACGATCCTATTTCGTTCGCGTCCAGCGCGACGATGCGCTTTTTGAATTGCAATTCGACCGCACGCCGCCCGGCCATCTTCGAACAGGGCCAAAGATTACCGTTCGCGGCCGCGCGGTGGGTCAGCGGATGGAAGTCGATTCGCTTGACGCCGGGGCCGAGCCGGTTTCCGCCACCGGAGACGCCGAAATCGCCCCGGCGGCCCAGCGCCGTTCCGTGGTGATCCTGGTCGATTTGATCAACGCCAAGGCGTCGTCGCGCTACACGGTCAGCCAGATTACCGCCAACATGTTTCGTTCGGTGGGCGGGTTGTACCGCGCGTCATCCCAGGGCCAGCTTGGCTTCCCGGCCGATACAGACGGCAACGGCGCGCCCGATGTCTTCGGGCCTTTCACGATCAATGAAAGCGGCTCGACCGGCGATTACTATGCCTGGGCCTATGCGGCGGAAGCCGCGGCCACGGCGGCCGGTGTTGACCTGTCGCTGTATCAGCACCGGGTGTTCGTGCTGCCGCGTTATAATGAACTTAATATTTCTTGGGCCGGCGTCGCCAATGTGGGCTGCGGCGGCTACTGCCGATCCTGGATCGCGGAAGGCGAATCCCCCATGGTGTTCGCCCATGAGCTCAGCCACAATCTCAGCATGGCGCACGCCGGAACCGATCCGGAAAACGACGGGACCACAAATTCGGCCTACGGCGATTACTCGGACCCGATGGGTCTGTCGCGCGCCTGGCACGGCTTCAACGGCGCCCATTTCGACCAGATGGGGTGGTTCGACGGGTTTTCGGGCGCGGTCTCGACGGTGGTTTCCGGCGGGACTTATCAGATCGCCGCTATCGGGAGCGATCCGGCGAGCGGTTCCACGCCGCAAATTCTCAAGATCGAGAGGATCGATACCGGGAATTTTTATTACCTGGCATATCGCCAACCGACGGGCTATGACGGCAGCCTGTCGGGGACCTATACACAGGGCGTGAAAGTGCACCATTATCGCGGCAGCGGGTATAGCGCGACCAATCATATTCTGACCATGACCGATGGCGGGGCGTTCCACGACCCGGCCAACGACATCACCGTAACCCAGATCAGCCGGGATGGCGCGACGGCCACGATCCAAGTGACATATGTCCTGATTTGCAACGAGGCCACGCCGTCGGTCGGAATCGGCCCGTCGATGCATCTGGTGCGGCCGGGCGAGATTGTCGATTTCTCGGTCTCGGTCACCAACCAGGACAGCAATGGCTGCCCGCAAACGGGTTTTGGTCTGGCCCAGAACGGGTCGGTAACGGGCACGCTGAACGCCAACAGCATGACCCTTCCGGCAGGCCAGGCGGGCGCAGCTTCGATCCGGGTCGACACCGCCGGGCTTGCCGACGGATCCTATGATTCGCAGCTCACCGTCAGCGATGTCGATGGCGTGGATCCCGTGTATCCAACCAGCGGAGCAGGGCAATTTTCGATTGTGGTGGACGGCGCCGCGCCCACCGCGCCGACCGGCCTGGGCGGTTCAGTCGCCCGCAAAAACAAGGTCAATCTGAACTGGAACGCCTCGTTCGACGCAATCTCGGGGGTCAGCGCCTACACGATCTACCGCAACGGCGTTTCGATCGGCCAAACCGGATCAACCAGCTATACCGACAGCGGAACCTCGTCCGGCACGACCTATAGCTACGCAGTGATTGCGACCGACGGCGTCGGCAACGCATCGCCCGGTTCCGCGCCGTTCAGCATCACCGTGACCAGCACAAAAGGCGGCGGGGGCGGCAAAAGCGGGGGCGGAGGCGGGAAAGGCCGCAAGAAGTAAGCCCTTCGCGCCGAGTTCGCTGATCATAAGCTGAACCGAGGCGGGGTCAGGTGTCGCTATCCGCGCTAATATGGTCGGCGATGGTCCTCCAAAGATATGCCGCGCCCGTGAAGTCGGTCAGTAAATGAAAACCAACTCCGCCAAACTGATCATCCCGGATGACAATCGTGTTTTGCAGCGCCACGCTGGTCTGCGCGATCGCGCCATCCCGGAAATGGGCGGGGCGCAAATCGACCGCGCAGAATCGCGCCATCATCGCCGAGGCGGGCTCGCCGATTATCCGGAACCAGGCCAACATATCCTGGCGCGGCGACGAATAGCACCCTGCCGGCCGGTCGCGTTGTAAACAGGCTTCGAGATTATCCAAATTTTTGCCGCCACCATCGCCGACCGCCAATAAAACAATGTCCTGGGGCGAAAGGCGCGCAAGCAATAATTTCTCCTCCGCCATGACGCAGCTATTGTTCTCCGCCGGGGTCGGCAGGCCTTGATCGGCGAGCCAGGCCGGCGCGCCGGGTCCTTTGATGCCGCTTCGGCGACGGCGCGACAGATCGGTCAAACGCAGCCCGCCGCGCGCGACCTCCCCGGCGCCCTCGACGGGTCCCGCCCAGGACTCGTCCATAAAATCGAATGCGGTCACGGATCGATCTCCTGCCGTGCGTTATCGGGATCGTAGAACGGCAAAGGCGTAATTTCAGCGCGGATCGTCTTTCCACTATCCAGTTTTATATTGAATGCGCCGGCGTGAATGGGTTGGATATAAGCCAGCCCGATCGCCGCGCCCGTTCCCGTGTCGAAACCGCTGGATGTCACCCTGCCGGAAATCGCGCCATCGATCAGGGTCACATTGCCTTCTTTCGGCGCATCGGTTGCGTTGCCGGATAGGCGGAAACCGACCAGGGTGCGGTTTGCTCCCCGACGGTTATGAATCTCCATGGAGCGTTTGCCGACGAAGTCGGGTTTATCGGCCACGGCCCAATCCAGGCCGACTTCGTGGGGGAAACTAAGCGCGTCGCTGTCCTGGCCGACGATGATATGGCCTTTTTCCAGCCGCAGCAGCCGTTGCGCCTCGACGCCGAAAGGCCGGATGCCCTCGTCCAACCCGTTCGCCAGCAACTCCCGCCAGACATGCGCGCCATACCCCGACGGCGTGTGGATTTCGAATCCCAATTCGCCAACGAACCCGATCCGCATGATCCTTGCGGGGACGCCGGCGATTTCGCCTTCCCGCACGGCCAGATACGGAAAGGCCCCGGCGCCGACGTCAAGCCCGGCAATCCGCGACAGCACCCGGCGGCTGAGCGGACCGGCGATATTTATCGCGGCATAGGCCCCGGTGACGTTGGTGATATCGACCTCGAATCCCCAATGCAGGTTCCACCACAGCATGGACCGGTAGATCTGATTTGACGCCCCGGTCGTCGTGGTGACGTAGAAATGATCGTCGGCCAGACGGCAGGCGACGCCGTCATCGATAATAGCGCCGGTTTCGTCGAGCATGAGGGCGTATCGCGACCGCCCGACCGGCTGCTTCTCGAAACGGAATGTATAGAGACGCTCCATGAACGCCGCCGCATCGGGCCCCCGGATCTCCATCTTGCCCAAACTCGAAACATCGATCACGCCGACGGCTTTCCGGACCCAGCGCGCTTCCTCGAGGGGCGGGTCTCCGTAATGGGCCGGCCGCCACCAATCGCCCGCGACCATCATCCGCGCGCCCGCTTCTCGATGCCATCCGTCCATGGGCGTGACGCGTTCGGGTTGGAAAGCCTCGCCCGCGATGGTCGCAAATGAGGGGCCGAAGGCCGGCGGCCGGAAGGTGGTCGTGCCGACGGCCCCGGGATCCTCGCCCCGGGCATCGGCCGCAATTTCGGTTGCGGCAAGCAGTGCATGGCGTCCTTGAGACGGCCCCATGCCGAGCGTCGTATATCGTTTCAGCAACTGCGCATGCTCGAATCCCTGGGCGATTCCGGCGCGAAGATCCTGCACCGTCAAATCTTCATCAAAATCGACGAACTCGGCGCCCTTCTCGTGCGGCACGATTATGGGAGCCGATCCCGCCATCGCGCTGGGAATGGGCGGCGCCACGCGCGGATCGTCGCCGATGCCCGCGGCGAATGCGGCAATGCGGCCCGCCGCTGTTCCATCCAATGCGCAATCCCCCGGATCGGAGTGGCCGTTCACCGCGCCGGCGGCAATGACCCTGTCGGCCGCTCCCGCAAGCCGCCAGCAACCGTCTTCCCGGTCATGGGCAAGCGTTCCGCCGGCATGACCCCAGAGCGCCGCATCGGGAACCGTTCCACCGCAAAGACAGACCAGATCACAAGGAATCGTCCTGTCGCCGTCGCCTCCGTATCGGACAACAAGCCCCTCGACGCGTTTTGCGCCGATAGCTTCAATGGGAACGCAGGCGCGCAGGACGGTCGCGCCCCATGTCTCCGCCATCGTTGAGTCCGGAGACGCCGCTTCACGCACGTCAATGATGGACATAGAGTCCACGCCCGCTTCCCATATTTCGCGGGCAACTTCGTAACCATCGGCATCCGTCGCGACGACGACGATGTTGCGGCCGGGAAGAACCCCATAATCCCGGATCAATGTGACGGCGCTAACGCCCAGCATCACGCCCGGCCGGTCATTGTTTCGAAAGACGGCCGGCTGCTGCAGAACGCCTGTCGCGAGCACGATACGACCCGCCCGAACTTTCAACAGCCGGCCGTCGCGGCTCGCCGCGATCCAGCCATCCGCATAGATGCCGTGAACGATACTGTTTAACGAGAGGCGGATATGGGGCGCTGGATCCGGCGCGACAATGCCGCCGTGAGTTCTCCGCTTGTCGAGCACCAGAACGTCCGCGCCCGCCGCGCCCGCCGCAGTCGCCGCCGCCAGCCCGGCCGGCCCCGCGCCGATCACCACCACGTCGGCCCAGTCATATTCCTCGCGGGCGCGACGCCAATCGTGATCCGGATCGATCACGCCCAGCCCGGCGCGGGCGCGGATAATCTTTTCCCAGAATTTCCCTGCAATGCGGGGCCGAAAGAAAGCCCAATAGTAAAATCCGACCGGAAGGAAGCGCGCCAACAACGATGGCAGCGCCCAGCGGTCGCGCTGCAACGACCCACGATAATTCTGCGCCGAAACGACCGCCCCGTCATTAAGCTGCGTGCTTTCGGCCGGCTGATTGGGAACGCCGTCAAGATTTACCAGCAAGTTCGAATCCGAACCGTCCAATGACAGGATCGCGCGGGGTCGATGATACTTGAATGAGCGCCCGATCGGCGTGACATCATTGGCGGCCAGGGCGCTGGCGATCGTATCGCCCTGGAATGCGTTGAGGGTCATGCCTTCGAACGTGAATGTGATGGGCCGCGCACGATCGATCAAGGTGCCGTAAGGCGCCGGCAAACGGTCCTTGACGCGCGGGAAGTTCACGGGCGCGCCTGGTGCGGACGGCCGGTCAGGTCGGGCCGGTCTTCCGGCGCATAGGTTTTTACGATGGCGTCGGTCCGGGTGTCGCGCTCGACGATAAACCAATAGCTGGACGGCGTGTGGAACCACCATTCCAGCACGGGTCCGGCGTTGTTATCTTCAAAAAATAGATGGTCGGACCAGGCGATATCCCCGTCCCGGATCGCATCGGAAACTGAACGGACGGGCCCGGCGCAATGAAACTCCGATGCGTTGCGCGGACCGTTCAGGGGACAGTCGATGAGTTTCATGTCTGCAGCCCGCTCAATGCCCGACGGACGCGGCGGCGCGTTCGCCCAACTGTTCGAGCCTGTGGAAGCGATCGAGCCCGTAGGGTGCGATCAGCGCCGGAACCCGTCGGTTCGCCACCGTGTCGGCCATGGTTTCGCCAACCACCGGCGTGGCCTTGAACCCCCAAGTGCCCCAACCCGCGTCAATATACAGGTTTTCAACATCGGTTTTTCCCATGACAGGCGAAAAATCAGGCGTCATGTCGGCGATGCCGGCCCATTGGCGCATGACCCTGGCCTGGGCCAGCTGGGGGAAAATCTCCAACAGATCGGCGATGGTCCGCTCCAGAAAATCGAGCGTGCTGCGTTGCTGATACAGACCATAGGGATCGACCGCGCCGCCCATGACGAATTCGCCCCGGGCGCTCTGCGAGATATAAACATGCAAGCTTCCGGAGACGACGATCGGATCCAGAAACGGCTTGACCGGCTGCGACACGCAGGCTTGCAGAGGGATGGTTCTGATCGGCAGCTTTAGCCCGGCCATGCGGGCTATAAGGCTGCTCGACCCCGCAACGGCCTGCACCACCGCGCCGCAATCGATCGAGCCACGATTGGTTTCCACGCCGACGGCCCGGCCGGATTCGATGGTAAGACCGGTGACTTCGGTTTCCTGATGTACCTCAACCCCGAGACGGGCCGCGCCGGCGGCGTATCCCCAGGCGACCGCGTCGTGCCGCGCAATCGCGCCGGGCGGATGATACAGCGCGCCCAACACCGGGTATCTGACTTCCTCAAAAAGATTGAGCTGGGGGCAGAGCCGGGCCAGTTCCGCCAGCTCGACGACACTCGAATCGACGCCGAGTTCCCGGTTGACGCCGGCCCGCCAGCGTGCCGTCCGCATTGCCGCATCGGTATGGGCAAGGGTCAAATGTCCGCGCTCGGAATACATGATGTTGATGCCCAGCTCATTGGACAGATTCCGGTACAGCTCCATCGATCGGGCATAAAAGCGCACTCCTTCGGGCGTCAGATAATTGGCCCGGATGATGGCGGTGTTGCGCGCGGTATTGCCGCCGCCGAGATAGCCCTTTTCGAGAACCGCGATATTGGTAATGCCGTGCCGGGCGGCCAGATAATAGGCGATCGCTAGGCCGTGGCCGCCGCCGCCGATGATCGCTACATCATAGGAACGCTTTAGTGTTTCCGGCGTCTCGGGAAGCCAGCGTCGAGTGTTTATGGATGGTCGCAATCCGCGATGAAGAAGACCGGGCAACATCCCATCCCTTTAAAATACATAACGTATAATAATTGTTGTATATATGAGCGCAACGGCGAAATGCATGGTCTTTGAAAGAAGGGCCTGTATTATCATGCGCTTAAGTACCGCTGAGAGGCGTACCGATCAGGACATGCTGGACGAACCCAACGTGACTTCAGGAAAGAGCCGCGGGCGGCCAAAGGGCACCGGCGCGTACCGTGTGTATGAAGGTTTGCGGGAAGATATATTGCATCTTCGCCTGCAGCCCGGTTCGAACATCGAAGAGTCATTTTTGGAAAAGCGTTTCGAGGTATCGCGCACACCGGTGCGCGAAGCCCTGATCCGGCTCGCATCCGAAGGGCTGGTCACGCTTTTGCCGAACCGTGGCGCGCAAGTCACCGCAATCGATATCGCCGACGTTCCGCAATTCTTCGAAGCGCTTGACGTGTGCCAGCGACTGGTGATGCGGCTGTCGGCTGTCCGGCGGACCGAAGAACATATTGCGCAACTCAAATCGTTGAACGCCGATTTTGAGCGCGCCGCAAAGGAACGAGATATCGCCGCCATGAGCGATACCAATCACGATTTTCATATCGTCACCGCGCTGGCCTGCGGCAACAAATTTGTCTCCTCTCTCTATGAAGACCTTCAATCGGTCGGGCTTCGGCTATCACGCTCGGCTTTCGGCACGGCGCTGAACAACCAAGACATCGACGCCGATTATTACAACGAGGTCGTGGCGCACCACGACGCAATGATCGACGCCCTGAGCCGGCGTGATCCGGACGAGGCCGAGGCGCTGGCGCATGTCCACACGGAATTGTTCCGTCGCCGCATCATGCGCGCGATTGAGGCCGACCTCGGCGGCGAGTTCCGTTTGAAGCCAACCGCCGATCGCTAGGGCCGTTTTCCATAGTGCGATCTCAGAGTTTCCGCATCGAACTTGCCGCTTTGCTCGTCGTCGCGGAGCGCTTCTTCCAAACGCTCTGACGGGTTGCCGTAGCCTCCGGCGCCGGGCGACCGGATAACCACCGCCTCCGAGGCGCGAATTTTCAGACCGATCGGCTTGTTGGGCAGGCGTTTCCCGACGCCCGCGCCATCGACATGAAAAAACGCGCCCGGCCCGCCGTCGCCGCCGCCGAACAGGCCCCACGGTGAGTGGGTGAAACGTTCGCCGGCGCCGTTGAATGTGCAGTCGTGGGCGACGGGCTCGACCACCCTCTCCAACCCGAGACCGCCGCGAAACCGGCCCGACCCACCGGAATTCTCGACGAAACTGTATGATTTCACGCGCAGCGGATATTCCAGCTCTATGGCTTCAACCGGCAGGTTGGATGTGTTTGTGATATGGACCTGCACGCCGTCCTTGCCGTCCCTGGCCGCGCGCCCGCCAAAACCGCCGCCCAGCGTTTCCAGATACACATAGCCCCCGCCGGTTCGCGGGTCGATTCCGGAGAAAACGGCGGTGGTGTTGGCGCCGTTGGCGGCCGCCACGGCGGCTTCGGGCGTCGCTTCGGACAAGGCGCCGATAATGACATCAATAATGCGCTGGCATGTATTGGCGCGCGCGGCGACCGGGGCGGGAAACACTGCATCAAGAAGCGTGCCGCGCTCGACCGTGATCAACGGCAGGTCGAGCATGCCCTGATTGTTCGGGACGTCCGGGTCCAGCAGCGCCTTGAGCGCATAACAGACCGAGGCCTGCGTCGCATTGCGGGTCACGTTGATGTTGCCCTCGACCTGCCGGGCGGTGCCTGTAAAATCGAAGTGGATCTCGGCGCCCTTGACCGTAACGGTAAGCTTGATGGGAATGTCGGTTTCCCCCAGCCCGTCGTCATCCATCACGTCTTCGAAGCGATAGACCCCGTCGGGGAGGCCGGTCACCGCGTTGCGCATGCGCCGGGTGGTCCGCGTGATGATTTCATCGAAACCCGCAAGAACCGTGTCAGGCCCGTAATGTGCAATGGTGTCCGTCAACCGGGACGCGCCCAACTTGCAGGACGCGATCTGCGCGAAATAATCGCCGCGCCGTTCATTAGGCAGCCGCACGTTGAGCAGAATCAGGTCGAACAGATCGGGCTGAATATTCCCTTCGCGGAACAGGCGGACGACCGGAATTCGGAGACCTTCCTGGTAGATTTCCGTCATGCCGCCGGCCATGCTTCCGGGCACGGCGCCGCCGACATCGGCATGGTGCGCGATGTTGCACATGAACGCGAGCAGCTCTCCATCGCGGAACACCGGCATCGCCATATTGATGTCGGGTAGATGCGTGCCGCCCGCGACGTGCGGGTCGTTGGCGACGAAGATGTCGCCTTCATGGATGTCGCCGCTGAATTTTTCGAGCAGCGCCGTCATCAACCCGCCCATGGACGCGAGATGGATCGGCAATGACGCATCCGCCTGGACGATCAGGCGGCCCCGGGCGTCCATGATCGCGGTTGAATGGTCGCGCCGTTCCTTGATGTTTGTCGAGTAGGCGCTTTTCATCAAGGCAACGAAGGTCTCGTCGGCAACCGACCGAAAGGCGTTCGACATAATCTCCAGCGCGCTCGGATCCGGGGTCGCGACCTCTTTTGGAGGAACAGATTTATGCATGTGATGCCCCTGTCGAAATATCGGCCTGGATAATCAGGTTCATGGAATTGTCGGTCTCCAGCCGGTCGCCGGGGAACACGACAGTGGTGGAATCCAACTGCTCTATGATCGCCGGTCCGGTCAAGGACATTCCCGACGCGAACGCGTTACGGTTGTAAACCGGCGTCGACACGGGGTCATCGGCATCGTACCAGACCAGACGCGTTTCCCTGGGCTCCGGCGCGCGGTCATTGTTTTTCCGCATTTCCCGCGCATCGCCGGCAACAAGTTTTCCGATTGCCGTGAGGCGCACATTAACGATCTCCACCGCCTCTTCGGCGTTGCTGTAACCATAAAATTGTTCGTGAACGGCATTAAAGCGGTCGATGATGTCGGCGGCGTTTGCGGGAACCGGAACCACGCCGGGTTGAGTTCCCATGAATTCGACCGACAGTTCAAAATTCTGTCCGATATAGCGCGCATCGAGCGTGACGGTGAGGCGTTGATCGGAAGCGGCAATTCCTTCAATTTCGAACCAGGCGTGCGCGTCCCGCGCCAAACTGTCCAAAATTTTCGTCAGGCGCGTTTCACTTTCGGCGTCAATGGCGAACCGTCCGCTGCGCACGAAATCTTCCTTCAGATCGGACACGATCAAGCCTTGCGCGCATAGTATGCCCGGCGCGATCGGTACGATGATTTCGGACATGCCGAGCACCCGCGCCACCTCCGCGCCATGCAGAGGGCCCGCGCCGCCGAACGGCATCAGGGCGTAGTCGCGCGGATCGTGGCCGCGTTCGACGGATATGGTCCGCACCGCGCGAACCATGTTGGCGACCACGATCCCCAGCATCCCTTGCGCGGTCTTCTCGATGGTGAAGCGGAGCCGGTCCGCGATCGGCTTGATCGCCGCACGGGACGCGTCGACGTCAAGCTCCATGCGGCCGCCGATCAGGCCGCCCTTGGATAACCGCCCCAGCACCAAATTCGCATCCGTCACCGTCGGCCTGGATCCGCCAAGCCGGTAACAGGCCGGCCCCGGATCGGCGCCGGCGCTGTCGGGTCCGACTTTGAGCAGCCCGTCCCGGTCGAACCACGCGATCGATCCGCCGCCCGCGCCCACCGAATGGATATCGACCATCGGCAATCTGACCGGAAATCCAGAGACCTCCCGGTCGAAACTGACGCCCGCGTCGTAATTGCGAATTAAGGCGACATCGGCGCTTGTGCCACCCATATCGAGCGTGACGACGTTCGGCCGGGTCACCGCGCGCGCGGTATGAACCGCGCCGACCGCGCCGGCGGCGGGGCCCGACATGGCCGTCCGAATTGGAAATTCCTTTGCCGTGCCGATGGACATCAACCCACCGCTTGATTGATAAATTCCCATTGGCGTGCCGGGAACAAAATCTCGTAGTTCCTTTTCAAGATACGTCAGATAATCGGCGATGACGGGCTGCAGATAGGCATTCAACACCGTGGTCGAGAAGCGTTCATATTCGCGGAATTCGGGCCGCACCCGCGATGAGAGCGAAATTTGTAGGCGTGGGAATTGCGCCGCGAGACGCTCGCCCACGCGCCGTTCATGCGATCCGTTCATGAAAGAAAACAGGAAGCACACCGCGCAGCCCTGAACGTCGGTTTGTTCGATGGCTTTCAGAGCCTCGGAAACCGATTCTTCGCTCAATTCGACGATGGCGTTCCCCTCGCTGTCGATACGCTCCACGACTTCGAATCTGTGTTGACGCGGAATTAATGGCGGCGGCTGATCGATCTGGAGCGAATACATGTGAGGTCGCGTTTGCCGCCCGATTTCCAAAAGATCGCGAAAACCCTCGGTCGTGATCATGGCAATTTTGCCGCCGCGCCGCTGGATCAACGCGTTTGTCGCAACCGTGGTGCCGTGACACAGCCGGTGGATCGTCTCGGAGGCAATGTCCAACTCGGCGCACATCTCACGCAGCCCCATCACGATCGCTTCGCCCGGATTGTGCGGCGTCGACGGTCGCTTGAAATAGCGCACGGATCGATTGTCCGAATGGGCGGCAAAAAAATCCGTAAAAGTCCCGCCCACATCGACGCCAACCAGCCAGCTCACCGAGGATCCCCTTTGCGGATGGCAATTAAAATACATTCTGTATATAATATAACTATCCCAGTATGGCAATCTCGGCGAAGCCTGTTAAGGAGAGCAAGGTCATGCGCGCCATCGTCGTAAATGAATTCGGACCGGTCGAATCGCACAATGTCGAGGAATGCCCGGATCGCACGCCGGGCGAGGGGGAAGTGCTGATCGAAAACCATGCGATCGGCCTTAATTTCCCGGACATCCTTATGCTGGGCGGAGAGTATCAGAAACGACCGGACCGCCCCTTCGTGCCTGGCCGGGATTGCGCGGGAATCGTGCGCGCCGTTGGGCCGGGCGTGACGCGGAGCAAACCCGGCGACCGGGTCGTGGCGCAGGTCTTCACCGGCGCCTTCGGCGAGTTGGTTCCGGCGCCGCAGCAGCGCTGTTTCGTCTTGCCCGACGCAGTATCCTTCGAAGACGCCGCCGCCATGATCACGGTTTTCAATACCGCCTGGGTCGCCATGGATACCCGCGCCCGGCTCCGGGCCGGCGAAACGGTCATGGTCACCGGCGCGGCCGGCGGCGTCGGTTCGGCGACCGTGCAGCTCTGCAAGGCGCGCGGCGCGATCGTGATCGCGGCCGTCTCGAGCGACGAAAAGGGCGAGCTCGCCAAGGCGCATGGCGCCGATTTCGTCGTGCTTTCCCGGGCTGACGATCTTGAAGCGCTAAAGCAAAGCTTGAAATCCCAGGTCAACGCCATAACCGGCGCCGATGAGGGGCGCGGCTGCGATGTCATTATCGATACCGTGGGCGGCGATTTGTTCGAGGCCGGACTACGCGTTTTGCGTTTCGCCGGGCGCATGGTGGTGGTCGGATTTGCCAGCGGGAAGGTCGCGGCGGCACAAACCAACTACCTGCTATACAACAATCTTACCGTCATGGGCGCGCCGCTCGACATTCATTTTGACATGGCGTTCAACGAGATTGAGCGAGGCGTGAACACCTGGCTGTCATTGCTGGCATCCAGCCAAATTCGCGCAAACATTTCGGAGCGCTACCCGCTCAACGATTTCGTTGCCGCGTTCGACAGTATTACCGGTCCGGGGGTCAAAGGCAGGACCATTATCGATCCGCGGTCCTAGGCCTTCAGGCGCCCCCGCAATTCCTTCACCAGCTCTCCCTTGACGATCTTGCGGGTCGGCGTCATCGGCATGGCGTCGATGGTTTCGAGCCGTTCGGGCCATTTCATCTTGGCGACATCGTTGTCCGCCAAATAAGCGCGGATTTCCGCCAGCGTCATCGCCGCGCCGGGCTTGAGCTGAACGAAGATGCAGGCTTTTTCTCCTAGAATTTTGTCGGGCATGGGCACGATTGCTGAAAAATGCACGTCCGGATGTTCATCGACCAGCGCCTCGATATCGATCGGATTGATCTTGATTCCGCCCCGGTTGATGATGTCCTTGATCCGTCCCGTCATATAGACATTGCTGTCGCTGTCGATCGTCGCCAGATCGCCGCTGCGAAACCACCCTTCTTCGCGAAACACCTCCGTGTTTGCGTCGTCATTGTGAAAATATCCGGAGAACAGGAACGCGCCGCGGATTTCCAGCTCGCCTTCCTCGTCCGGACCCAGCACGTTGCCATCCAGATCGGTGATGCGCAGCTCGTGCCCGTCGGGCGGCGTGCCGATGGACCGAAGCCGGATGTCATGCGACGCGTCCAGCGGATTGACAAATGACATAAGAATTTCGGTCATGCCGAACATCTGATAGGCGGTCGCGTTCTTGAAAATATCCTCGACCTGCAAGAAGACCTCCGGCGGGCAGGCCGCGCCGGCGAGAACGGCGAAACGAAGCAACTTGGTCACGTCGGGCGTCAGCGTTCCGGTATGCAAAGCGCCCAGGAAATGCGCCGGCGCACAAAACATTCCCGTTGTCCCGCAGGCCGTGATCGCTTCCGCGAAGGCGGGGGGCGAGAACATTTCCATCAGCACCACCGCGCCGCCGGCATGGAGCGTGATCCCCGCGACGCACATGCCGTAAACGTGGGTGAAGGGCGGGGCCGAAAGAATCCGGTCATCCCGGCGGATGCCGCAATCCGCCGAGAGCAGGCGGTACGAGGTCGAAAACGTGCGGAAGGGATGGACGATGCCCTTCGGCTGCGACGACGTGCCCGACGTGAAGGCGAGAACGCACGGGTCGTCGGCGCTGGGCGGATCCGCAATCTTGTCGGCCGCCGCGTCGCAGAGAGACTCGAAGGAGATCGTATCGGCCGGGATTGCTCCGCCCGCGACGAAAATTTGTTCGAGCGTCGGCACCGCGTCCCGCAATTCCAGGAATGTCGCCGGCGCGTCGTATGTCTCCAACCCGGCCCAGCAGATAACGCCTTTTGTTCCCCCATGGTTCATCAGCGGCGTCAGTTCGCCGGCGCGGTACGGCATGTGCAGCAGGGTCGGCACCGCGCCGATCATTTGTAAAGCGTGCCAGGCGATCAGAATTTCCGGCACATTGGGCAATTGCAGCCCAACCGGGTCGCCCTTTGCAATGCCCGCGGTGAGCAGCCCGTTCGCGCAACGCAGGGTCCTGTCATAAAATTCGGCATAGCTGACTTCGGTGCGCGGACCGATAATCGCCGGGGCGTCCGGGGTTTCCGTACTCCATTTTTTCAGCCAGTCATACGGAAATTCGTCGGTCCACAATCCGGCTGCGATCCATTTCTCCGCATATCCCGGCGGATAGTTCAAGCCTTCCCGCAAATTGACCATCGGAAATCCCCTTATTCCTCGAGATTGACCTGGAGCGAATTTGTCCGCACGCCCCGCTTGAAAGCGTCGAGCCTTTCGGCCGCGTACGGGTTGTCCAACGACGTAAGAATGTTCATGCATTCGTGCTCGGTGCATTCCTCGAGCGACCGGCGCCAACCGTCGTGAAATGTTTCTTTGACAAAGGCCTGCAAATGGGTCGGACCATCGGCCAGCTGGCGCGCGACGGATTTCGTCATTTCAGCGAATTTGTCGCCTTCATAGACGCGGTTGACGATACCCCATTCCTCGGCCTCCCTTGCGTCGAGAGTCCGGTTGGTCAGCATCAACTCCATCGCCCGGCGAAATCCGACGATTTTGGCCAGCGTGTAGCTCGACCCGCCGTCATTCGCGACCCCGTTCGACATCCACGAAGCGTAGAATCGGGCGGTTTCATTGCAGATCGCCATATCCGCCGCCAGGGTCAGACCCAGCCCGCCGCCGACCGCAATGCCGTTGACGGCGGCCAGCACCGGCATTGGAAGACGCACTACCCGGTGCAGCATCTGATGCCACCACATGGCGACCTCGCGGAAACCGGCGCGGAAATTATCCCGATCGTCCAGATCGTAGCCCTTGAGATTGACCCCGGCGCAGAAGGCTTCGCCGGCCCCGGTCAGCACGAGAACGCCCGCATCCTCACTGTCTTCCACCATTCCCAGCGCGGCGTGAATCTCGGTCAGGGTTTCCGTGTCGAGGGAATTGCGGACCTTCGGCCGGTTAAAAGTCAGCGTCGCGACGCCCCCGGTAAAATCGAGCGTGATATTCTTGAAATCCGGCATCGCGCATTCTCCTATTCAATCATTTGGTCCAGTATTAAAATACATTGTGTACTAAAATAGAAGACAGGTATTTCCGCGCCGCATATGATGAAATTCAGACGCCAAACCCGAAAAGGCCAATAACGGATTAAAAGTAATGAATTGGGGAGGAAAGGATGAATAGCTGGGATCACGCGCCTCGCCATAACGAGGAACAAAAACAGCAATACATCCAACAGAACCTTTGGAACGACGATACGATCGCGACATATTTGGAGAATTGGGCGCGGGAGACGCCGGATCATCCGGCGATCGTGGCCGGCGGCCGGTCATTTACCTATGCCGAGACCCGCGCGGCGGCGCGGCGCTTCGCCAATTCGCTGTTGGATCTGGGGCTCGGCAAGGGCGATGTTGTCGGCATACAACTTCCCAATCTGCCGGAATATCTGATTGCTTATTTCGGCGTCTCGATGATGGGCGGCATTCTAGGCACGCTCCACATGCCGTACCGCGCGGCCGAGATGGAGCCTCTGATGAATCACGGCCGCATGCGCGCCCTGATTTGCGGCGCGGCCACCGAACGCTATGACGCGCCCGAAACCGCCCGTGAACTCAAATCACGGGTGCCCACCCTGGAACACATCATTGTTCTGGGTGACGCCGTCCCCGACGACTGCCGTGACCTGACGAAAATGATCGCCGCAGGTTCGGATGATGACATAGCGGACCCGCCGGGACCCGACGATTTCGCCTTGCTGTGCTTTACCTCGGGCACGGCGGCGGCGCCCAAGGCGGTGGTGCGCGATTACCGCTCTATCACCGCGAACGCGCGCATCTATTCGCCGACGATAAATCTTACGGCGGAAGACGTCGTCATGACCGCGCCGCCCTTCACCCATGTTTTCGGGCTGTGCTGCGTCGCCTGTACGCTGTGGGCCGGCGCGACCAGCGTGTTGATGGATCTGTTCACGCCCGATTCCTATATCGGCTGCATCGAACAAGGCCGGCCCTCGATCGTGTTTTGCGCGCCGGCGCATATCGCTGCCACTCACAAGGCCGGACTATTCGACGGCCGCGATTGCAGCTCGATCCGCGAAGTCATCGTCGCCGGCGCGGTCTGCCCGCCCGATGTCGCGGCCACATTCGAGCGTTATCTGCCCAACGGCCGGGTCGGGCAATTGTTCGGTATGACCGAGGTCATCTTGACGATGCAGACGCCGCTCGATGTTGGTCCCGAAATCCGCCACGCCTCGACCGGCCGCGTCACCATCGGCATAGAAGCTCGCGTCACCGGGCCGGACGACGATGCGCCGCTCGGCCCCGGCGAAGAAGGCGAGCTGGAAATCCGCGGCTACTCGGTGCTGGCCGGTTATCTCAAGAACGACGACGCCAATCGTGAGTCCTTCACTCCCGACGGTTATTTTCGCACCGGCGATCTCGCAACCATCGATTCCGACGGAAACGTGGTCATCACCGGGCGCGTCAAGCACGTGATCAACCGGGGCGGCATCAAGATCAATCCGACAGATATCGAAAATTTGATCACGGCGCATGAGGCCGTGGTGCAGGCGGCGATCGTGGCCAGGCCCGACGATGTATACGGCGAAAAGGCCTGTCTGTTTGTCGAACTTGTTCCGGACGGATCTATCGGCTTAGATGAAATGACCGCCCATCTTGAAGAAAACGGCGTCGCCAAGATGCGTTGGCCCGAGCGGCTCGAGATTGTCGACGAAATGCCGATGACGCCGACCCGCAAGATCATCAAGGACGAGCTGGCCAAGCTGTTGAACTAGAGTCTTTCAAATTTAGACGGAACCAGGGCAGGAATCCAGGCCGTGGCCGCGCGCCAGCATGGCGAGTGTCGCGACATAACAACCGTGGTCCGCCCATTGTCCGGGACCGAGTCGACGATCAATAGTGATGAACAGGCCAACCGGTGCGTTGAAGAACTGATACCCGCGTTTTCGCTGTTCCGTTCTTCCCTCGTGATCGTCACGGGCCGTGCCGAGGGCTCCGTAAAGTTGATCGCCATGACCGAACAGACGGCTGGAATAGGGCTCCGACAAATTTTCGGGAATGATCGGAAACTCGGTTTCCCTGTTTCCTCAATTGCTAGTTTCGATCACGTCGGCGGCCTGACGTTTGAATTCGCCGAGCGGTTTCCCGGTCAAGGCATATACGTTCCAAGGCTGTATGTTCCCGTTGGATGCGGCGCGCCCTGCCCCCTCGATCAAATTACGGTCGATCTTCTGATCGACCGGTTTGTCGAGGAACCATCGACAGGCCATACGCGAATTTACCGCTTCGAAAACATCCATGGTTCACCCCTTTATGATGGACGGTTCCCGATAATCACTAATATGGCTGGGTGAATGCTTGCTTGACAACGATGCACGAATGGATCGGCTTCACTAGGTGTTTCGTTTGCTGGCTTCCAGAAAGACCTGAGATGGAGAAAAACATGCAACGCGCCGCCGTCTATTTCAAACACCGCACCGACCAACCTGCCTACCGCGAAAGGGTGATCAGCTGGAAGGCAGCGGCCGCGCCTACCTGTTCATCCGGTTGTCGACCAGATCGTCGACCACGGTGGGGTCGGCGAGCGTTGTGATGTCGCCGAGCTGGTCGTGTTCGTTGGCGGCGATTTTTCGCAGGATCCGGCGCATGATCTTGCCCGACCTTGTCTTGGGCAGGCTCGGGGCCCATTGGATCAGATCGGGGGTTGCGATCGGGCCGATCTGGGTGCGCACGGCCTGCACCAGTTCGTCGCGCAGTTCCTCGGACGGTTCCTGTCCCAGCACCAGCGTGACATAGGCATAGATGCCCTGTCCCTTGATGTCGTGCGGGTAGCCGACGACGGCGGATTCGGCCACTGTCGGGTGCGCCACCAGCGCGCTTTCGACTTCCGCCGTGCCCATGCGGTGGCCCGAGACATTGATTACGTCATCGACCCGGCCGGTGATCCAGTAATAGCCGTCTTCATCGCGGCGGCAGCCGTCGCCGGTGAAATACTTGCCGGGGAATTGCGAGAAATAGGTCTCGAAAAACCGGTCGTGGTCGCGGAACACGGTGCGCATCTGGCCCGGCCAGGACGCGGTGATGCAGAGATTGCCCGCGCCCGCGCCGTCGATGGGTGCGCCGTCATTGTCGACCAGCTCGGGCTGGATGCCGAAAAACGGCTTGGTCGCGGAGCCGGGCTTGAGGTCGGTCGCGCCCGGCAGCGGCGTAATCAGAATGCCGCCGGTTTCGGTCTGCCACCAGGTATCGACGATCTGGCAGCGGCCGTCGCCGACCACGTTGTAATACCACATCCAGGCTTCCGGATTGATCGGCTCGCCCACCGTGCCGAGCAGGCGGATCGATTGCCGGCTGGTGGCGGTGACCGGGCCGTCGCCCTCGCGCATCAGGGCGCGGATCGCGGTCGGCGCGGTATAGAAGATGTTGATGCCGTGCTTGTCGCAGATTTGCCAGAACCGGCTGGAATCGGGATAGTTGGGCAGGCCTTCATACATCACCGTGGTCGCGCCATTGGCCAGCGGCCCGTACAGAATATAGCTGTGGCCGGTGATCCAGCCCACGTCGGCCGTGCACCAGTAGATATCACCGTCGTGATAATCGAACACATATTGATGGGTCATGGATGCGTAGACCATGTAGCCGCCGGTGGTGTGCAGCACGCCCTTGGGCTTTCCGGTCGAACCCGAAGTGTAGAGAATGAAAAGCGGGTCTTCGGCGTCCATTTCCTCGGCCGGGCAGTCTTCCGAGGCGGCCGCCATGGCGTCGTGGTACCAGACATCGCGGCCGTCGACCCAGTCGATGTCGCCGCCGGTGCGCTTGATAACAATGCATTTTTTGATTGTCGGACAGGTCTCCAGCGCCTTGTCCGTATTGCCCTTGAGTGGAACCGTCCGCGCGCCGCGCAGCCCTTCATCGGCGGTGATGATCATGTTGGAATCGCAATCCTGCACCCGCCCGGCGATGGAATCGGGCGAAAACCCGCCGAAGATCACCGAATGGATGGTGCCGATCCGCGCGCAGGCCAAAACGGCGACCGCGATCTCGGGGATCATGGGCAGATAGATCGTGATCACATCGCCCTTCTTGGCGCCCTCGGCTTTCAGGACATTGGCGAATTTGCAGACGTCGCGGTGCAGTTCTGAATAGGTGATGTGTTTCGACTCCGCCGGATCGTCGCCTTCCCAGATGATCGCGGTCTGGTCGCCGCGACTCGACAAATGCCGGTCCAGGCAATTGGCGGATGCGTTCAGCGTGCCGTCATAATACCAGCGTACATGCAGATCCTCTTTGTTATAGGAAACGTCGCGCACCTGTGTGTAGGGCTTGATCCAGTGGATCCGCTTGCCGTGCTCACCCCAGAATCCGTCCGGGTTGTCGACCGAGCGGCGATACATTTCCGCGTACCCCGCCGCGTCCACATGGGCCGCTTTCGCCAGACTTTCCACCACTGGAAATAATTCGTTATCCGACATCAACCAATCCCCTTCACATAAAGGTTTTCCGGATTATGTCGGTTGACGAAGGTTGAGACAAGCCGGGCGGGTATGAGGAGAGCGGGTTGGCAAAGCATGCATTTTCGGGATGCCTTGGCGCACCCACCATATTTAATACGCAAAATGGGCTCTCTTGCTATAGAAATTCATTTGAATTAAAGTTTTTAGCAGTTTTCTTTAATTGAATCGCCTGAATTAAAGTTGGAGATAGTTCGAGATGAGCATTGAGGATCTTCAAAGGTCCCCGTGCGGACATCTGACGCAGACCATCAATGGCGCCATGGCTTTCGTCCCGGACCCCCTACCCCTTAAATTAAGCTATGAACCGCTGCTCCCCCTGCTTTCCGAAGCTTCCATGAGATTAGGCGAGCTCAATGGAATTGGCCAGTTGCTCGTCAACCCATACCTGCTCATACGGCCGCTACAGAGAAAAGAAGCGGTCGCCTCTTCCAATATAGAGGGAACATATACGTCGCTCTCGGATTTATTCCTGCTGGAGGCGGGCGCGGATGAAAACGCCCGGCCGCCCGATACGGGAGAGGTTCGAAATTACGTATTGGCGCTGGAGCACGCCATCGCGAGAATGGAAGAGTTACCGGTGAGTTTGCGACTAATGAAGGAAGCTCACCAAATTCTGCTTTCCGGAGTTCGCGGGCATCGCGGCGCGCGATTGCAGGCAGGCGAATTCCGACGAGAGCAGAACTGGATCGGTGGAAGTGGCTCCGATATCCGGCTGGCCCGGTTCGTGCCACCCCCACCACAACAGGTTATGCCCACATTGGGCGAACTCGAAAAGTTCATACAAGACCCGGTTCCCAGGGATTTACCGCCGCTGATACACTTGGCGCTCGCCCATTATCAATTCGAAACAATCCACCCATTCCAGGATGGAAATGGACGATTAGGTCGTTTGCTTATTCCATCATTTTGTGCGAACGCAAAATTCTTGAACAGCCATTGCTCTATATGAGTCCTTATTTCGAACAGAATAAGGATGAATATATCGATCGGCTGTTTCAGGTAAGCAAGGACGATGAGTGGCTCGAATGGATCGGATTCTTTTTGCGCGGGGTCATTGAAAGTTCAAAATCAGCGGTCGCCACAGTTCGAAAACTCCAAGACCTCAATGCGCAATACCGTGTCAAAATCCAGCAAACGAAATTGTTCGCCCGCGCCACCGGGCTCGTTGATTTAATTTTTGAAGAACCAATTCTCACCGTGCCTCGCGTGCAGAACGTGCTCGGCGTAAGCTATCCCTCGGCAAAAAGCTATGTGGAAAATATGGTCGACGCAGGGATGCTAATCAACTTGGAAGTTTAGACACAACCGAAATTTTACGTGGCGCACGAGGTCTATGAAATCCTAATGGACGCCGGCGAAACAAATTAGTTCGAATCTTGCTGGGCCAACACCACCCGCCCCGCCTCGACCCGGACCGCCCGGGGTTTCAGGCTGGCGCGGGCGCAGGGGCCGCTGACGCAGTAACCGTCTTCGATGCGGAACATCGCGCCGTGCAGGCTGCACTGGATCAAATCCTTGTCGTAGGACAAAAACGTGTCGTCCTTCCATTCCAGGGTCGAGCCGTAATGGGGGCAGGAATTGACGTAGCCGAACACCTGGTCGCCCCGGCGCACGATAAAGAACGCATCGCCGTCTTCCAGATCGAACCCCTTGGAGCCGGGATCATCGATCTCGTCCAGCGCGCACAGCGTGGTCTTATCCGTCAGGGCTTTATGCCCGCCATCTTGCAAATCTGTTTCCATTCCGGGGCCGTGACCGGCATGACGGACAGCCGCGATTGTCGGATCAGGGCCAGCTCCGACAGGCTGGGTTCATTGCGCACGTCTTCCAGCGTGACCGGGGTTTTGACCGGGCAGACCGGCTTGACGTCGACCATGCCGAAACGGCCCTTGGGGTCGGTATGGTCGGGATAATGTTCCTTGACGATTTCGACCACGCCGACGACCTGCTTCTCCTTGATGGAATGATAGAAGAAGGCTTTATCGCCGATTTTCATGGCTTTCATGTTGTTGTCGGCCTGGTAGTTGCGGATGCCGTCCCACTCCGCCGCGCCGGCCTTGACCTGATCGTCCCACGACCAGGCGCCCGGTTCCGATTTGAAGAGCCAATACGCCATAATCTTTCCCCCAGATTTCTGATTAATCGTTCATTGTTCCGACCGGAACGGCCGTTGCAAAAGCCCCGCGATCACGGCGTCGAGTTCGTCGCCGCGATTAAGTATTCCGTCCACCGCCTGGGAAATCGGCATATCGACCCCAAGCGTTCCGGCCAGTTGAATAACGGCGGCGGCGGAATGCACGCCCTCGGCCACCGACAATCGGGACGCCATGATCTTGTCCAGCGCCTCGCCCTGGCCCAGCGCATGGCCGAGCGAATAATTACGCGACTTGGTCGACGCGCAGGTCAGGGTCAGATCGCCCAGCCCCGACAGCCCCATCATGGTTTCCGCGCGCCCCCCCTTGGCGACGCACAGCCGGGTCATTTCGGCGAGGCCGCGCGTGATCAGCGCCGCGCGGGCGTTTTCGCCGAGCCCGCGACCCTCGGTGATGCCGCAGGCGATCGCCAGGACGTTCTTTACCGCGCCACCGATCTCGGCCCCGATGACGTCATCGGACCGGTACGGGCGGAAGCGCTCGCCGCCCAACGAAGCAACTAGAATTTCCGCCGCATCATCATCCGCGCAGGCCAGGGTCACCGCCGTCGGCAGGCCGCGCGCGACCTCGGCCGCGAAGGTCGGCCCCGACAGCACGGCCAGCGTTTGGTCCGGCAAGGTGTCGGCGGCGACTTCGGACATCAGCGCGCCTGAATTTTGCTCGATGCCCTTCGCGCAAATCACGACCGGGCTTGCCGGCTTCATGGCGGCCGCAAGTTCGCGCGTCGTGGCGCGCAGAAATTGCGCCGGCATCACCAGAAGCACGGCATCGGCGTCGGCCGCTTCGGCGAGATCGGCCGTGGCGCGAATTTCAGGAATTAACATTACACCCGGCAGGAAGGACGGGTTTTCGTGGTGGTCGTTGATCGCGGAGACGGTTTCGCTTTCATGGGCCCAGATCGTTACATCGCACCCGGCGCGGCGCGCGACCATGCCCAATGAAGTGCCCCAGGCGCCCGCGCCGATGATGCCGATCCGGGTCATATGCGCACCGTATCAGACACCGGCCTGGCGGCGCAAAAATTCGAGCACGGGCGGGTTATAATCATCCGGCAGGATGATCGGCGCGAAATGGCCGCCCCGATCGAGCACGACCTGCTCGGCGCCGGGAATGGATTTGGCCAGTTCGTCGGACAGATGGATCGGTGTCACCGCGTCGTCCCGCGCGCTGATCACCAAAGTGGGCAGGCCTATATCGCCGAGCCCGGCGCGGCGGTCAAATTTCATGATCGCGTCGATGCGGCTGACCATGACTTCCAGCGGCGGGTTGTTGACGGCGAGACGCTGCGACTGCTCGGCTATCAGCGAATCGTTTTCGGCTATCCACCAGGGCGGCATCAGCACCAGAGTAGAGGCGCGCGAATAGGATTCGAGCCCGAGCTCGAGGAGTATCTGCCGGCGGTTCTCAAAACAGCGGCGGAAATAGGCGTCCTGGCCGGCCCAAGTCGCGCTGAGCACCAGGCTTTTCAAACGCCGCGGATGGTTCTGGGCGATGGTCTGGCCCATGGCCCCGCCGGTGGAATGACCCACATAGTGGACGGATTCCAGGTCGAGCGCATCCATCAACGCCACGGTATCGGCCGCCATCTGATCCACGGAATACTCGATCAGCGAATGGCTGCTTTGCCCCGCGCCGCGATGGTCGTGAATGATGACGTGAAAATATTTCTCAAAAACGGCGACCTGTGGCGCCCAAAACGATCCGCCCCCGCCGAGACCGGGAACCAGCATCAGGGGCGGTCCATCACCCGATTCTTCGTAATGGATTTCGGCGTCGCCGATATCGGCCTTGGGCATGAGTCGATTCCTATATTGTTCTGCGTGGGCTTCGGCGCGCGCCGGCGCCGACCTAGTTTTACATCAGGTGTCGTTCATGCCCATGCCACGCTCGACCTCGATGACGTTCTCCGGTCGCGCAAACGGTTCCGGCGCCGCTTCGCCTTCGCTTCTGGGGCGACCGATCGCGCCGAAGAATTCCTCCAGCCCGGCGGGAGAAATCACCCACATCATAACGAGCTCCTCGTCGTCGGATTCGTTGATGATCTCGTGGCGGACATCATAGCCGAGGAAACACGACGTGCCGGGTTCGATATCATGGCTGACGTCATCGACCACCACGCGTCCGGATCCCCGAAAACAGATTTGCAATTCAATCTGATCGGCATGGGAATGTTCACGGACTCGGCTGTTGGGCGCGATGGTCTGAAACCCCATCGACATCCCATCGAAACCCGTATCACCCGGAACCAGCTTCGGATCGGCGTGGCCGTTCGCCGGCACGGGCTGCCAGAATGAATTTCCATCGCCCGGCTGCATCACGATTGCCCGGCCTCGGCTTTGCGCTTTGTCACCCATATTCGCCTCGCATCATTTAGCCAAACCAAGACCGATCTTAGCCTTTGAAGCGAAATTTCGAAATGGGCTGTTTAAAGTTGTTCGAAAGGTAAAAAAAGAACCACGTCACCCGCTTTTTTAGGTTTCGCGGGCCGCCGCGGTCTATTCGCCCCCCCGGGGGGGGGGAGAGGGAGAGGGAGAGGCGAATAGGGGGTCGCGGCGGCCGGAAACGCGCGTGATGCGATTCAAATCATATATATCACAATAATATAACATTACAACTAATATGTTCAGAGTGGATGTAAAAGAGTGTTACAAAGACGAAGCCTTGTTCTCCAATTTGGCGATAAATAGTCATGAATGTTTTTGCACCAATTAATTGGCTGAATT
>JAYZAW010000013.1:0-15364 GCA_036339495.1 Pseudomonadota bacterium
TCCCGATACGCCGGACCTCGTCACCGCCTTCCTCGCTGTTCAGGCCATCGGCGCGGTGGTGGTACCGACCTTCTCGCAACTACGTGACGAAGATCTGATCTACCGGGTGGAGGACACCGGTGCGCGCGTCGCTCTGGTCGCCACGGAACTGGCACCCTCATTTGTCCCGGTCGCGGATGCGTGCCAGACGCTTCGGAACGTGCTGATAGCCCCCAACGATCCCACGGGCCGGTTTACGTCTTTGGGCTCGCACAAACACACCGATGTTGCCGTGCCCGACTATGCTGACACCCGGGCCGACGACCTCGCGTTGATTGCCTATACCTCGGGCACCACGGGACGGCCCAAAGGCACGTCGCATTGCCACGCTGACCTGCTTGCCGCCGCCGATACTTATAGCCGTCATTGTATTGGGACGCGGCCTGACGACGTTCTGGCCGGTCCGCCATCGCTGCCGTTCACCATGGGCGCTGCGTTTTTCATTTACTACGCGCTGCGGTTTGGCGCAGCGTCGGTGCTGAGCGCAGACAAATCGGTGGAGAAATACGCCAACCTGGTGCGGGCTCATGGCGTGACCGTTTTCGTCGGTGTGCCGACTTACTACAACCGGTTGCTCGCTCATCTTCGGGAGTCGGGGACGAAACTACCCAGCCTTCGCATGACCCTGATTGGCGGAGAGCCTCTTTACCCCGAGCTGGAGGAAAATTGGCGCGAGGCTATCGGTCTGCCGCTGGAGCAGTTCATCGGGTCGACCGAGATGTTCCACATATACATCGGCTATCGTCACGGTATCGACGCGCCGCGCGTCGGTGTCCTAGGCCGTGCTATTCCGGGGTACGAAATCACGGTCCGCGACCCCGAGACATTCGCAGAGATGCCCAATGGCGAACATGGGCTACTGTGCTCTCGGGGACCCAGCGCCACAGTCTATTGGAGCCCTAGGGAAATCCAGTCGGACATGGTGCGCGACGGTTGGAACATTGCCAACGACACGGTGTGGCGCGACGACGAAGGCTTTATCCACTTCGTGGCCCGCGCCGATGAGATGATCGTGACCGGCGGGTTCAACGTTGCGCCGGCAGATGTGGAGAATATCCTCATGCGTCATCCCGCCGTGCTCGAATGTGCCTGCGCGCCGTCACCCGACGAGACCGGTGAGCGCGCCGCCGTGGTCAAGGCGTTCGTCGTGGCAGAGGCGAACCATGAGACGAGCCCGGCGCTGGCATCTGAACTGCAAGAATTTTTCAAACAAAACGGCCCACCCTTTATGTATCCGCGCAAGGTCGAGTTCGTCGACGCCTTGCCCAAGGGCCTGACCGGAAAGGTACAACGATCGGTGCTGCGGCAGCAGGAGATGGGTGCTTAATGACGTGCGCCCGAGCCTCTGGGCCGTGATGCGTGATCGGTGATGCGCTAGGCCCAGCATTGTATGCGCGAGGCCATGCCTTTCAGTGGCGCTCCCAGCGATGGCGGGCCTTTCGGCGACGGCGCGGCTAACTCAAGCTTCCGCGGGTGATCGGGATCAGGCCGAAAGGGACCCGGACCCCCGATTCGTGGTGCGTGATCCGAGATTCGTGCTCGGGTAGGTTCGTGGCGCCATATGCGCGTGGCTCTGCTTATTCACCAGATCGGTCGCCTGAGGCCGCCCTAGCCCTGTCTTTTGGGTACCATATGGGTACCATGTAGAAAGAAGGGCCTAGCTGTTTCCAGCTAAGTCCTTGAAATGATTGGTAGGCGCACGGAGACTCGAACTCCGGACCCGCTGATTAAGAGTCAGCTGCTCTGCCAACTGAGCTATGCGCCCTCACCAACCATGAGGAAGCGATATAGCAAAGCTGGTGGAGAATGTCGAAGGCTTTTGCGGATCTTGGCGAAACCGGGCGCGGGGGCGGCGACCGGCGTCAGAAATTCTCGGTTTCGCCGTGGCGGCCGATCAGGGTATCGCGGTGGATCGAGATCGAGATCAGCAGGCCGAAGGCGATCATCACGCTCAGCATCGCCGTGCCGCCGTAGGAAATTAGCGGCAGGGGCACGCCGACCACCGGCACCAGCCCCATCACCATGGCGACGTTGATAAATACATACAGCGAGACCGTGACGGTCAGCCCGATGCCAAGAATGCGGCCGAACTGGTTGCGCGAGCGCAGCGATATGGCAAAGCCATAGACGATCAACAGCATATAGAGCGCCAGCAG
Source organism: Pseudomonadota bacterium (assembly GCA_036339495.1). Lineage (GTDB taxonomy): Bacteria > Pseudomonadota > Alphaproteobacteria > MPNO01 > MPNO01 > CALGIA01. The sequence continues at coordinate 2,196 of JAYZAW010000013.1, forward strand.
CCCCAGCCCGCCGGCGAGCCCGAATTCCTCGGCCAGCATGGTGAAGATAAAATCGGTCTGTTTTTCCGGCAGGAAATTGAGATGGCTCTGGGTGCCCTTCATGAACCCCTTGCCGAACAAGCCGCCGGAGCCAAGCGCAATTTTCGACTGCAGGATATGGTAACCCGCGCCGAGCGGGTCGCTTTCCGGGTCGAGGAAGGTGTAAATCCGGCGCTGCTGATATGGCCGGAGCGTGCTCCAGACCACCGGCATGGCGCCCAGACCGGCGACCAGGACAAGAGTGAAATTCCACAACCGGACGCCGACCGCGAACAGCACCGCCCCACCAGCCGCGATCAGCATGATCGCGGTGCCGAGATCGGGCTGTTTCAGCACCAGGGCGGCGGGCCCGAGGATCATCGCGACCGGTATGATGAGATAAAGCGGACGGCCGACATCTTCAAGTGTGGCGCTATGGAAATAGCGCGCCAGCGCCAGAACCGACGCGATCTTCATGACCTCCGAGGGCTGCAAATTGAAAACCCCGAGACTGATCCAGCGCTGCGCCCCCATGCCGGTCGCGCCGATCAGTTCGACCGCGACCAACAGCGCCAGCGCCACGACATAGATCGGATAGGCGAAGCGCAGCCATATCCGGATGTCGGTCAGCCCGACCGCGAACAGCAGCAGCACGCTGAAGGAAAACCGCGCAAGCTGACGCGTGGCCCAGGGCGTCCAACTGCCATTGGCCGCCGAATAAAGCATCGCCACCCCGACCGCGCCGGTCACGCACAACAAGATCAATAGAGGCCAATTGAAATGCAGAAGCTTCTGCCAGAAAGACAATTCCGGCGCATTGGACGAGAAGTAATATTCCGCCGCCACGGTCAGAGTTTTCCGGCCCGATTGGGGCCTGTCAAAATAAATCCAAGATCCGCGTCGCGACGGTCGGCGATTTGCACGTCGGTCGCTTCGCGCACGGAATCGCGCTTTTGGGCTTCCAGCAGGATATCGCGGGCCACCGGGGCCGCCGCCTTGGAGCCGCCGCCGCCATGTTCGATGACCACCGACACCGCATAGCGCGGATTGCCGACCGGCGCATAGCCGACGAAGAGCGCATGGTCCCGATCGCGCCACGGGCGTTCCTTGTTTTTCAGCACGCGGGTCTCACGCTCACGCTTCGAAATCCGGCGCACCTGGGACGTGCCGGTCTTGCCGGCCATTTCCATTCCGGATTCCTTGATCCGCGCGCGATAGGCCGTGCCGCGCCGGGAGTTGGTCACGCTTTCCATGCCGCGCCGAACCACGCGCAACGCGGCCTCGGACACGCCGAGCGGTTTGAAATCGGGAAATTCGCTTTCCTTGCCGGTTTCCCGGTCGCCGGACGGCGTGCGCATCAGACGGGGCGTCACCGCTTTGCCACCGCGGGCGATCCGCGCGGTCATAATCGCAAGCTGGAGCGGCGTCGCCAGCACGAAACCTTGGCCAATGCCGGTAATCAGGGTTTCACCCTTTTGCCAGCGCACGCCCTTGACCGCCAGCTTCCATTCCCGCGACGGGATCAACCCCGAGCGCTCACCCGGAATATCGATGCCCAGCGACCCGCCGAGGCCCAACCGGCGCGCCATTCGTCCGATCCGATTGACGCCGACCCGGCCCGCGAGATCATAGAAATACACGTCGCAGGATTGCTGCAGCGCCTGCACCATGGTGAGGTGGCCGTGGCCGTGTCGTTTCCAGCAATGGAAACGCGCCTTGCCGAGCCTTGTAACGCCACGGCAAAAGACCGAGTGTTCGGGTCCTATTCCCGCTTTCATCGCCGCCAACGCGACGATCATCTTGAAAGTGGATCCCGGCGAGTACAGCCCCGATATGGCCTTGTTGGTCAGCGGCGCCAGCGGATCCCTAACCAATGCGCGCCAGGTCTTTGACGACAGCCCCTTGGTGAATTCGTTGGGGTCATAGCTCGGGACCGAGGCCATGGCCAGGACATCGCCATTGATCGTATCGATAACCACGGCGGCGGCGCTTTTTTCCTTCGACAACCGCTTGGTGACGAAATCCTGCAATCCAAAATCGATCGACAGGCGGATATCGTCGCCGGTCTGGCCTTCCTGACGCTCCAGCTCGCGGATCACCCGTCCGACCGCATTGACCTCGACCTGGCTGTTGCCGGCCTTGCCACGCAAGCGCAAATCGTAAATTTTTTCGATTCCGTTCTTGCCGATGTGAAATCCGGGAAGTTCGAGCAATGGGTCGCCGGTCAAATCCTTTTCCGACACAGCCGCCACGTAGCCGAGAATATGGGACAGGGTGTTGGCGTAGGGGTATTCCCGGCTTTGGCCGACATCGATGGTCACGCCGGGCAGGTCGGGCGCGTTGACCTCGATGCGGGCGACTTCCTTCCAGTCGAGATTTTCACGGATGGTGACGGGAACGAAGCTGCTGCGCTTGCGGACATCGCGCAGGATCCGCTGGCGCTCATTGGGGCCCACGGGAATGATTTCGCTAAGTGAATCCAGCGTTCCTTCAATATCGCGCACGCCGGCCTCATCCTGGGCATTTTCGGCCACCAGCAGGACCCGGTAATTTTCGCGGTTGACCGCAATCGGCGCGCCGAAGCGGTCCAGTATCCGGCCCCGGGGCGGCGGCAGAAGTCGCAGATTGATCCGGTTCTCATCGGCCAGCACCTGATAGCGATGGGATTGCAGGACCTGCAGTTGGTAAAGACGGCCGGCCAGAAGAGAAAAGATCACAAGCTTGCCGCCGGCGAGCAGCGCCATGCGCCGGGCAAAGGATTTGTATCTCAGATTATCGTGATACATCTTGGTCCCAGAATTACCCCTGCCGCATCACGACATGCTGGGTACGCGCCAACAGCCAGGTCAGAAACGGAAAAACCGCGATCGTCAGAAGCAGTTGGAACACCACCGGGGACGGGTCGATCAACGTCAGATGATAGGCCGCCGAGAGAACCCAGAACAAAGCCATGGCGCCGCTGATGGTCAATGCGAACGCCCACCAGACGACGCCGAAGGATTTGCCCTGAAAAAACCTGCGCTGCGATGTGATCGCCCAATGAACCAGCAGCAGAACCAGCGCATTGATCCCAACCGGCGCGCCGGTCAGCAGATCGAGCCACAGCCCGAGGACAAATGCCGCCAGCACCGGAAACAGATCGGGCCGGTAAATCGCCCAGTAAAAAGTCGCCATGATGGCAAGGTTGGGGGCGACACGGCCGAAATCGGACAGTTGAATGGGCAGCACCGATGCGACCACCAGCAACAGGCTCAACACAAACGGCCAAAGACTGCGCGCCACGCGGTCGAGCCGCTGCAGCACGGTGATCACTGTGCGGGCGCCTTTTTGTCCTGGTCCGCGGCGGCGGGAGTCGCCGTCCCGGCCGAGACGCTGGAAACCGCTTCAATGTCGGGCTCGGATGATACGGGGCGATAATCGACGACGCGGACATATTCCAGCAAATCGGCGCGCACGAAAGGAAGTACCCGGTTAACGCCGTCCGGGGCGGATGAGACCACGCCGACGGGAATTCCAGGCGGAAAGACGCCGCCATGTCCCGACGTCAAAATACGTTCACCGGGCGTGATCCGGCCGCGGTGCTTGAGAAAAACCAGGCGCGGCGTGTCCGAATTATCACCGGCCAGGATCGCGCGCCGCCTGGAACCCTCGAACAGGACGGGAATACGCGAGTTCAAATCGGAGATCAGCAACACCCGGGCGGACCCATCGCCAATCGACACGATCCGCCCGGCGAGCCCATCGCCGGTAATGACCGCCTGCCCCTTGGCCAGCCCATGCCGCTTTCCGGCATTGAGCAGAACCGAGCGCACGAACACGCCGCCCGATGCGGCGATCACCCGCGCGGTGGCAAATTGCGCCCGCGGCGGCGGGGCGAACTGAAGCAATTTTTTGAAGGCGACGTTTTCGGCGGCGAGATTGCGGGCCGCATCCTGCCACTTCAAAAGCCGGGTGTTTTGGGCGCGTAGTCTCTGGTTTTCACCGCGCAGATCAATCAACTGACGCACGTCTTCAATTGCATGGGTGACGGTGGCGACGGGATGGGACGCGATATCGAGGATCGGCGCGACAACGTCAAGGACACCGGCGCGCAGCCGTTCCATCATCACGTTTTCCGCTTTTCCGAGCAGCATCAGGCCGAAGGCGGAAAGTATCAGGAACAGGAAGGCAAAGCGCTGGGTCAACGCCCGAAGCGGGACCGCGAGCCGGATGACCGTTCCAGCGCGATGTTTCAACTTTCCTCCGATTCCCGCGCATTGCACCGGTTTGCGCGCACCCGATTGATCGGCCGATTCCGGTTAAAAACCGGTTAAATTCCGACGCTTCGTTCGATCAGGCAAAGCCGGCGCCGGGCGGCGTCGCGCTTAACCACGCTTAATACATCGTGGTCAAAACGTTGCGCAGAACCTTCATTTCCTCGAGACACCGTCCGGTTCCCAATGCGACGCAGGACAGCGGTTCTTCCGCCAGCGTAACCGGCAGGCCGGTGGCATGGCGCAACACCAGATCCACATTGCCCAGCAGCGCGCCGCCGCCAGTGAGAACGATGCCCTTATCGACGATATCGGCGGCGAGTTCGGGCGCGGTGTGCTCCAGCGCGACCTTGACCGCCTCGATGATCGACGAAACCGGTTCAGCCAGGCTTTCCGCGATCTGGCGCTCGCTGATGACCAGTTCCTTGGGCACGCCGTTCATCAGGTCGCGCCCCTTGATCTCCATCACGTCGCCATCGCCGTCGGCCGGCACGCAGGCCGACCCGATCTGCTTCTTGATCCGTTCGGCCGAGCCTTCGCCGACCAGCAGATTATGATTGCGGCGGATATAGGCGATGATCGCTTCGTCCATCTTGTCGCCGCCGACCCGCACGCTGCGCGAATAGACGATGCCGCCGAGCGACAGAACCGCGACTTCGGTGGTGCCGCCGCCGATATCGACCACCATGGATCCGGTCGGTTCGGTGACCGGCAATCCAGCGCCGATCGCCGCCGCCATCGGCTCCTCGATCAGGAAAACCCGCCGCGCGCCCGCACTTTCGGCCGATTCCTGAATGGCGCGGCGTTCGACCGCCGTCGAGCCCGACGGCACGCAGACGATGACCTGCGGGCTGGCGAAGCTGCGCCGGTTATGCACCTTGCGAATGAAATGCTTGATCATTTCTTCCGCGATTTCAAAATCGGCGATCACGCCGTCGCGTAACGGCCGGATGGCTTCGATATTGCCAGGAGTGCGCCCCAGCATCATCTTCGCCTCGTCGCCAACCGCCAATACCTGTTTTTTGCCCTTTACCGTGGCGATCGCCACGACCGACGGTTCATTCAAAACGATGCCGCGCCCCTTGACGTAAACCAAGGTATTGGCCGTTCCCAAATCAATCGCCATGTCTGCGGAAAGAAGCCCTAGAAGCTTCGAAAACATATTCCCCCGCTCAACTTATTTTTACCATTCCTGTGTCCGGCGGTTCCCCGCCGGACACCAAAAACCGGAAGCCGGAAACGGATCAGGCGGACAATGCCGCCGGAGCCGATTTTTCCCGCTTGACCAGCAACTTATTCAACGCGTTTACATAAGCCCGGGCCGACGCCACCAAAGTATCGGTGTCCGCCCCTTGGCCGTTGACTGTCTTGCCGTCTTCCTCGAGCCGCACGGTAACCTCGGCTTGCGCGTCGGTCCCCTCGGTCACCGCATGAACCTGGTAGAGTTGCAGCTGCGCCTCATGCGGAAACAATTCCTTGATGGCGTTGAAGGTCGCATCGACGGGGCCGTCCCCCGCCGCCTTGGTCTGGCGTTGATCATCATCAACCTGCAATTCCAACTCCGCCGTTTGCGGCCCAACCGAACCGCAGATTACCTGCAAGGATACGAACTTGATCCGGTCGTTTTCGCGAATAACCTCATCGTCGATCAAGGCGATAATGTCTTCGTCGTAAACGACCTTTTTCTTGTCGGCGAGATCCTTGAACCGCCGAAACGCGTCTTGCACCGCGTTCTCGCCTATTTGGTAACCTAAATCCTTAATTTTTTCCCTAAAAGCGTGACGACCGGAATGTTTTCCCATAACCAGGTTGGATTCGCGCAATCCTACCGATTCCGGGGTCATGATCTCATAGGTACCGGCGTGTTTGAGGACCCCGTCTTGGTGAATCCCCGCCTCATGGGCGAACGCATTGGCCCCGACGATGGCTTTGTTGGGCTGGACCGTGAAACCGGTTATGGTCGATACCAGTTTGGAAATACGGGTAATAACCTCCGTCTGTATCCCGGTTTCATAGCTCATGACGTCGTGGCGGGTCTTCAGCGCCATGACGATTTCTTCCAGCGCCGCGTTGCCGGCCCGTTCGCCGAGCCCGTTGATGGTGCATTCGACCTGACGCGCGCCGGCCGTCACCGCGGCCAGGGAATTGGCCACCGCCAGACCCAGATCGTTGTGACAGTGAGCCGAAAAAATCGCTTTGTCGCTGTTCGGCACCCGCTCGCGCAGCATGGTGATCAGCCCGGCGAACTCGTCGGGCACCGCATAGCCCACCGTGTCGGGCAGATTGATGCAGGTCGCGCCGGCATTGATTGCGGCCTCGGTCACGCGGCACAGGAAGTCGGGCTCGGTGCGCGAGCCGTCTTCCGGCGACCAGTCGACATCGTCGGTATGGTTCCGCGCCAGCGTCACGCTGTCGACAACCTGCTGATAGACCTCTTCCGGCTCCATCTGCAGCTTGTACTTCATGTGCAGCGGGCTGGTGGCGATGAAGGTGTGGATGCGCGGACGCCGCGCGGGTTTCAATGCTTTCGCCGCGCGTTCGATATCCTGTCGGCCGGACCGGGCCAGGCCGCAGACAATCGATTTCTTCATCAGCTTGGCGACTTCGCGGACCGCTTCGAAATCGCCGTTCGATGCGATCGGGAAACCAGCCTCGATCACGTCGACGCCGAGTTCCTCCAGCATTTCCGCGATGCGCAGTTTTTCGTCCAAATTCATTGAGGCGCCCGGCGATTGTTCGCCGTCGCGCAAGGTGGTGTCGAAGATGATGACTCGGTTCGATTCGGTGCTCATTTTTGAGCTCCTTTTACCTGGATGGTTGAGAAACTTAGATGGGTCGTCATTCCCCTGAACGGCCTTGCCCAATGGGCCGGCGGATCAGGGGCGTCTAAGTCGCAGAACCTCGTCACCCGAAATTGACCAACGGGACCGGCGAACAATCGCGCGCGCGAAAATAACCGCCGACCGGAACCGGTCAGAGGCTTTTCTTGGCCCGGATTGATGCAACATCGCCATGATCGTCTTTCCAACAACGCGTCTAACCACGTTTACCATATACCAGTACGCCAAATATGGGCGTTAGGGCAATGATTTTGTGCCTTTTATTCGGGTTTGACAGAATCAGGGCGGAGCCAATCGATGATTCCGCCCTGAAACCCGGTTTCGAATTTCGAACTCGGTCAGTTTTTGGTCTTGTCGACCAGGGCGCGTTCCTTGATCCAGGGCATCATGGCGCGCAGCTTTTCGCCGACTTCCTCGATTTGATGTTCCGAGGCGCGCCGCCGCAAGGCCTTGAAGCTGGTCTGGCCGGCATTGTTTTCCAGCACCCAGTCGCGGGCGAACTGGCCGGACTGGATTTCTTCCAGGATTTTCTTCATTTCGGCCTTCACGCCGTCATTGATCAGGCGCGGACCGCGCGTTAGATCGCCATATTCGGCGGTGTTGGAAATCGAATAGCGCATATTGGCGATGCCGCCTTCATAGATCAGATCGACGATCAGCTTGACCTCATGCAGGCATTCGAAATAGGCCATCTCGGGCGCGTAGCCGGCCTCGACCAGGGTTTCGAACCCGGCGGTGATCAGCGCGGTCAACCCGCCGCACAGCACCGATTGTTCGCCGAACAGATCGGTTTCGCATTCCTCGCGGAAAGTGGTCTCGATAATACCCGCGCGCCCGCCGCCGATCGCCGATGCGTAGGACAGACCGATTTCGGTCGCCTTGCCGGACGCATTCTGAGCCACTGCGATCAGGCAGGGTACGCCGCCGCCGCCGAGATATTCCGACCGCACCGTGTGCCCGGGCCCCTTGGGCGCGACCATGAACACGTCGAGATCGGTGCGCGGTTCGATCAGCCGGAAATGCACCGACAACCCGTGGGCGAAGGCCAGCGCGGCTCCCTGTTTCAGATTGTCGCGGAGATCCTTGGTATACATTTCGGCTTGAAGCTCGTCGGGGGTCAGGATCATCACCACATCGGCCCAGGCGGCCGCTTCGACATTTTTCATCACCTTGAGCCCGGCATTTTCCGCCTTGGCGATACTGGCCGAGCCTTCGCGCAGCGCCACCACGACGTTTTTCGCGCCGGAATCGTTCAGGTTATTGGCGTGGGCGTGGCCCTGGCTGCCATAGCCGATAATGGCTACCTTTTTGTCCTTGATCAGGTTTACGTCGGCGTCCCGGTCGTAATAGACACGCATGTTCATCCTCTTTCTTCCAGCGGCGCTTCCTTGGCTCGCCTCTCAATAAATAACCTATTAGATACCTTCACGCCCGCGCGCAATGGCGACGACGCCGGTGCGTGAAATATCGATCAGCCCCAGCGGTTTCATCAGTTCGATAAAGGCGTCGATCTTTTGGGTCGAGCCGGAAATTTCGAACACGAAGGATTCGTTGGTGCTGTCGATCGCGCGCGCACGGAATATATCCGCGATGCGCAGTGATTCCACCCGTTTTTCTCCCTTGCCGCGCAGTTTTATCAATGCCAGTTCGCGCTCGACATAGGCGCCTTCCTCGGTCAGGTCGACGACTTTGCTGACCGGCACCAGACGGCCGAGCTGGGCCTTGATCTGTTCAATGATCATCGGCGTGCCCGATGTCACGATCGAAATTCGCGACTGGGCGTTGCCGGTATCGATCTCAGCCACGGTCAGGCTTTCGATATTATATCCGCGCCCCGAAAAAAGCCCGATCACCCGGGCCAGCACGCCCGCTTCGTTATCGACCAATACGGAAATTGTATGCCGTTCTATGTCCGTCAAGGAATGTGCTCCACTCTGATCCGTTTGTTCTTGCGCTAGACCAGCACCATGCCGTCTTCGGAAACCGTCTCGTCCGCCTGGTCTTCCGGTCCCAGCAGCATCTGGTTGTGGGCCGCGCCGGACGGGATCATCGGGAAGCAGTTTTCCGTCTCGTCAACCACGATATCGGCGATTACCGGCCCCTTGGTCGCGATCATCCGGTCGATTACGTCATCGACCTGGTCCGGCCTGGTCGCCCGCATGCCGGTCCAGCCGAAGGAGTCGGCGAGTTTTATGAAATCAGGCAACGACGCCGAATAGCTTTCCGAATAGCGCCCGCCATGCTGTAATTCCTGCCATTGGCGCACCATGCCCATCCATTGATTATTGATGATGAACACCTTGACCGGCAGCTGGTACTGCGCGGCGGTCGACATTTCCTGCATGTTCATCATGAAGGACGCCTCGCCCGAAATATCGATGACCAGCGACTTGGGATGAGCGACCTGAACCCCGATCGCGGCGGGAAAACCATAGCCCATGGTGCCGAGCCCGCCGGACGTCATCCAGCGGTTGGGCGCATCGAACTTTAAAAATTGCGCCGCCCACATCTGGTGCTGACCGACTTCGGTGGTGAAATAGGCATCCTTGCCGCGGGTCTTTTCATAGAGCCGCTGGATGGCGTATTGCGGCTTGATGAGCTCGCCGGATTGTCTGTAGCGCAGGCAATCGCGCGCGCGCCAGGTATCGATCTTCGACCACCATTGTTTTAGCGCCTTGGCATTCGGTTTGTAATTCTTGGCCTTCCAAACCTTGACCATGCGGTCGAGCACGCTGGCCGCATCGCCGACGATGGCGATATCCACGGCGACATTCTTGTTGATCGACGACGGATCGATATCGACATGGATTTTCGTCGAGCCGGGGGAAAATTCGTCCAGCCGTCCCGTGATGCGATCATCGAAACGCGCGCCGATATTGATCATCACGTCGCATCCATGCATCGCGAGATTGGCTTCATAGGTGCCGTGCATGCCGAGCATGCCGAGATTCTGCTTGTCCTCGCCCGGGAACGCGCCGAGACCCATCAGGGTCGAGGTCGCCGGATAGCCGGTCAAGTGGATCAAGCGGGTCAACAGCTTGGACGCCTTGGGACCGGAATTAACGACCCCGCCGCCGCTGTAAAAAATCGGCCGCTTGGCGCCGGCGATGATTTTCATCGCTTCGTCGATCGCCGCGTTGTCTCCCTTGACGGCGGGCCGGTAGGTCCGGTGTTTCAAATTGTCCGCCGCCTGGTACACGCCCTTGGCCATCATGATATCCTTGGGCAGGTCGACCACGACCGGACCGGGGCGGCCGCTGCGCGCTACGTAGAACGCCTCATGCACGATTCGGGCCAGATCATTGACGTCCTTGACCAGATAATTGTGCTTGGTGCAGGGTCGCGTGATGCCGGTGGTGTCGGCTTCCTGGAAGGCGTCATTGCCGATCAGATGGGTCGGGACCTGGCCGGTGAAGCAAACCAACGGAATGGAATCCATCAGCGCGTCGGTCAGGCCGGTGACCGCGTTGGTCGCGCCCGGCCCCGAAGTCACCAGAACGACGCCGACTTTGCCGGTCGAGCGCGCATAGCCTTCCGCCATGTGTACGGCGCCGCCTTCCTGGCGCACCAGAAAATGACTGATGGCGTTCTCGGCGAACATCGCATCATAGAGCGGCAATACCGCGCCGCCCGGATAGCCGAATACCGTGTCGACGCCCTGGTCGATCATCGCCTTGAGGACTATTTCAGAGCCGGTCAGTTCCTGATCGGCGGCCGCACGGTTCTTCGCCACGAAGGGTCTCCCCGAATACGCCATTTGTCTGGGCGCAAATGAAACCGGCCCAAACGGGGCCGGTCTATGGGCTGGAAAGAGCGGTTTTTGCGCCCGAAACCAGCTAAATACCTGCCGCAGTGGAGGAATCCCATGCGACGAAGCGCAAACTATAGGGTCATGGCGTCGTGGTCAATAGAAAATTGCTAACAAATGAAAAGATTTTTCTATTATTTCTTTCCAAAAAATTCGTTCCGATAGTAATTTGTGGAATTATCTGATGCCGAAACCAGGTGCCCTGGCGCTTGGCGTAGCGCCGGGATTCGCGTTGACCGAGTTCCAAGGCCTCGGCGAGCGGAATTTCTCCCGCGGCATGGCGCATCAGAGGGCGCAATCCGATGGCCTTGGCGGCGGGCAAGTCGGGATCGAGGCCGAGCGCGGCAAACTCTCGCGCCTCGTCGATTGCGCCTGCCTCGACCATGGCGGCGAACCGGGAATCGATCGCCGCATATAGATCCGAGCGCGGCGGGGCCAGCAGCAAGGTGGCGAACCTGTAACCAGGCCCGACATTTTCCGGCGGTTCGCGTTGCCAGTCGGACAGCGTGCGCCCGGTGGCGTCGAAGACCTCACGGGCGCGCACCAGCCGCTGCCGGTCATTGGGGGACAGCCGCCCGGCCGCAACCGGATCAATCCCGGCAAGTTCCGCATGGAAGACCGCCGCGCCGATTTCCTTTAAGCGGCGCTCGGCGGCCGCGCGATGCGCCGCCGGCACGGTCGGTATACGCGACAGGCCGGTTGTCAGCGCGCGCAGATATAGCCCCGTGCCGCCAACCACCACGGGCAGACGCCCGCGAGCCAGCGTGTCGGCGATTTCCACCAGCGCCAGGGACGCCCAGCGGCCGGCGGAACATTTTTCCGCCGCGGACAGCACGCCATAAAGCCGATGGGGCGTTCGCGCCAGCGCCGCGTCGTCGGGTCGCGCGGTAATCAGCCGCAATTCATGATAGAGCTGCATGGAATCGGCGTTGATCACATCGCCGGAGAATTTTTCCGCGATGGCGAGAGCGAGTCTGGATTTGCCGCTCGCCGTCGGCCCGGCGACAACAATGACGTTGCCGCGCGGGTCGCCGATTTCAGATGTGCTCAGCTTTCTTCCAGCTTGAGCCCGACAAACCGGGTGCTGCCGCCGCGCTCGACCAGAACGATAATGCTTTTCATCCTGTTCTCGCGCGCCTTGTCGACGTGGGACTTGACCTGGGACGGCTTGGTCACGGGCGCATGTTCCGGGCCGATCTTGCGGATGATGTCGCCCGGACGGATGCGTTTTTCGGCCGCCGCACCGCCATCATCGACGTTGGTGACGATGACCCCTTTGACATGTTCATCGAGCTTGAATCTATCGCGCAAATCGGACGTGACCGTGGCAAGCGACAACCCGAGCGGCTTGATATTGACGGGCGCCAGCGACTTGCCGTTGGGTTCTTCCTTGTCGGGCGCGCTCGCCACCTGCGGATTTTCCGGAAATTCGCCGAGCAGAATATTCAGCCGGATTTTTGCATTCTTGCGCCAAACGTCGACGTCAACCCGCTTGCCGACGGTAGTCTCGGCGACGATCCGGGGCAGCCGGCGCATCTCGCCGACTTTCTTGCCGTCGAAGGTCAGGATCACATCGCCGATTTCGATCTTGCCGTTCGCGGCCGGGCTGTTTTCGGTGATGTTGGCGACCAGCGCGCCGGTGGCTTCCTTCAGGCCGAGCCCTTCGGCGATTTCCTTGGTCACGGTCTGGATATTGACCCCGAGCCAGCCGCGCTTGGGTTTCCCGAATTTCTTGAGCTGGGCGATAATCGGCTTGGCCAGGTTGGACGGAATCGCAAACCCGATCCCGACGCTGCCGCCGGACGGCGAGAAGATCGCCGTGTTGACGCCCACGACCTCACCCTTCAGGTTAAACATCGGTCCGCCGGAATTGCCCCGGTTGATCGACGCATCGGTCTGGATAAAGTCGTCATAGGGGCCCGAATTGATGTCGCGGTGCCGGGCCGAAATGATGCCGGCTGTCACCGTGCCGCCGAGCCCGAACGGGTTTCCGATCGCGACCACCCAATCGCCGACCCGGGCGGTGTCGGAATTGCCGAACCTGACCGCCGTCAAGGGTTTTTTCGATTTGACCTTGAGCAGCGCCAAATCGGTTTTCGGGTCGCGCCCGATGACCTTCGCTTTCAGCTTACGATCGTCGGCAAAGGTGACCATGATTTCGTCGGCCTCGGCGATCACATGATTGTTGGTGACCACCAGACCGGACGGATCGATTACGAAACCGGATCCCAGCGACGTCGCCTTCTGGCG
>JAYZAW010000014.1:0-4494 GCA_036339495.1 Pseudomonadota bacterium
GTGATCGAGTATATCGAAGATCTGGAAGCTGACATGTTCGACCTGCCGACCGGGATTCCTGAGTAGATTCTTAGGTTCAGTCGCAGCTCCGGCCCAATCCCCCACCCGGCCACCCACAGGATCGTAAACTTTGGGTGGCCGGGTGGGGAGTGGGCCGGAGCCGAACTCAAATTACCTAAAAAACCACGATCGCCAGCGAGACCGCCACCATTCCCCACAGGGTGACGCGGCGGAAGACGTCCTCGCTGGCGATATGGAACAGCTTGGTGCCGACCCAGGTGGCGAGCGAGAACGGGATCAACAGGATCGCCATCAGCCACAACATGCGCTCATTGAAGGCGCCGACGCCCACGAACACCACGAACGCCGAAATCTGCACGATGCAGGAAAACATCACGAAATGGGCGCGATTTTTGGCCACCGAATCCGGACCCGACATCAGATAGAGAAACACCGGCGGGCCGCCCATGGACACCGCCCCGGTAAGGACGCCCGCCAAACCGCCGGCCGCCAGCGATATCCCCTTGCCGCGCCGCCCGTGATAGCGCCAACCGGTAACCAGAAGCAGAGCGAACACCGCGGCAAACCCGGCGACCACCCGCCGCATGAGATCTTCATCGACCGCGAACAATGCCCACGCGCCGAGCGGCAGGGTGATAGCGGCAACCAGCGAGAGCGGTATGATCTCGCGCCATTCCACCTGGCGAACGATGGGCGGCACGATCTGCGCATTGGTGACGAAGTTGAGCAGCAAGACAATCGGCACCGCCTCGCGCGGGCCGAGGATCGCCGCCAGCACCGGCGCGGTCAGAAAATTCGCCCCCGCGCCGCCATTGAACCCACGGATCACCCCCGACCCGATAAAGGCCAGCAGCATGAACATCATATCCGTCGACAACAGATATTCGATCGTCATATATCCGACTCGTAACGTTCCCAATCAAACTTTCCTCTCCCCTTACGGGAGAGGATTAAGGTGAGGGGTCAGCGCGTCCGCGTATCAAGAAAAGCTCTTTTTGCCGCCTGCCGGCGGCGACCCCTCACCCGGCGCGCCTTGCGCGCCACCCTCTCCCGCAAAGGGCGAGGGTTCCAAACGTCAAATTCAAGTGATCAGGCCGCAAGCGCGGCAAGTCCGATCAACATGAGAAAAATTAGCGCCACCCGTCGATACAGGGTTTCATTGGCCTTTGGAAACAGTTTCGTCCCCGCCGCGACGCCGATCATCTGGGTCGGCAGCATAAGCGCGGTCAGCCACAGCACCTTGGCGATCATAATCCCTTCAATCCAATACATCCCCAGCACAACGATCTGGGTAAAAAAGAAATAATGGATGATCGCGGCCCGGTTTGCGGCGGCCGCGGCGGGCCCGGCCAGCAGAAACAATATAACCGGCGGCCCCCCGACAGAACCCGCGCCGGACAGCAACCCGCCGACTCCGCCCACGCTGGTCGTCACGAGCGGGCCGGGCTCGCGCTTAAAACGCCAGCCGGCCAACATGGCGACGGCGAAAGCTAGCACACTTATCGCGATCATCCGGCGCATCAAGTCCTGATCGAGGGCAATCAGGGCATAGACGCCGATCGGCGCGCCGATCGCCCCGGCGATCCCAAGCGGCAGAATCTGGCGCCAGTTCACATCGCGCGCCGCGCCGGGTATCAGCTGGAAGGTTGATACAAACAGCAACAACACGATCGCCGGCACCGCAACATGGGTTCCGACGGCGATGCTGAGTATGGGCGCGATCACCAGCGCGGAACCGAACCCGGTAAAGCCCCGGATCAACCCGCCGGCCAGCGCCGACAGGCAGACCACGATGGCTTCCGTAACAGTCAGTCCGACAAGTTCCATTGCGGCAGTCAGGCCGCCGCCGGATCGAGATCGATTTCCAACCCGCGCCCGGCGTCTTTCGCCAACCGGTAGGCCAGCATGGCAAGCGCCATTTCCGAGACCCCGGTGCCGTTATTGTTTTTGTGATAGGTGATCTGCCCATCATCGGCGCGGCCCGCGTAATCGCCCGTCGCAAGCTCGCCCAGCTCGTGGATGTCCTCGAGCTTGACCAGCCCTTTTTCCATGGGTTCGAACAGATCGCCCTGTTCCTCGGTGACCACGGAATCGCGCAGATTGGCGACGATGACGTCGGCGCGCTCCGCCGTGCGGTTGTCGATTTCGCGCCGCCGCTTGTTCAGGAACCCGCCTTTGACGAGCTGGATATTGGAGCCGATGATGCCGGTGACATGCTGGCCCGGGCTCAGCCAGTCGCCGTCGAACAGTTCCACGTTGGTGTTGGTGGCGCAGACCACCACGTCGAGCCCCTCGACGGCCGCGCGCGGGGTCCCGACCGGGATAATATCGACGCCGAATTTCGGCCCGTAAGTGTCGGCGAATTTGTGGCGGTTTGCCGGATCGCGGCTATAGATTTTCACGGTTTCGATATCGCGTTCGCAGGTCAGGGCCAGCAGCTGGTTCGCGGCCTGACCGGCGGACCCGAACAGCCCCACGGTTTTGACGTCCTTGCGCGGCAGATAGCGGAATCCGACGCCGCTGGTCGCCGCCGTGCGCAGCGCCATCAGACTGGTATAGCCGAGCGTCTTGTCGTCGATTTCACCGAAGATCACAGACAATAATTCGCCGGTATGGGAATCGTTCAGCACATAGACCGGATGGCCCCGAAATTCATAGCTCTGGTTCGATTCTGTCTGCTTGACCAGCTCGGCCCGGGTTTCCGACCCGATCACGCCCAGCCCGTGGACTCCGCCCGGAAAGCTCGACACCCGCACGCCCGCCGGCGAATGGACCCGGCGGCGCGGCGCGTTGATCACCGGGAACTCGACCGCCTCGCGATAGCCTTGCTCGACCACGTCGATGGCGTCGCTCATGGACACCAACCCTTCAAGCTCATAGGGTCTGATCAGCAATACGCCCATATTCTGCCGCCTTCCGATTCCGCGCGAAAAATTCGCCGCATCATTGGCGCGGCGACCCGGCGAGTCAACGACGCAGGAATATCGCCGCATGGCGCAGTTTTCAGAAATCTCCGAGGCGGATGCGCCCGACAACATCCGGGAGATTTGCACCGATATCCGCGCCTGTCTCGGCGCCCCCATGGTCAATCTGGTCTATCGCCACATGGCGACCATTCCCGGCTGCCTCGAATGGGGTTGGGGGACGCTGCGTCCACTGTTTGCGTCGGGCATGATTCCCGACGCGGCGGCGGAGATCACACGGAATGTGAATTTGCCACCGATGGAGCCGATCCCACGCGCGATGCTGGATGCCGCCGTGCCGAATAAGCCGGATCAGGCCGCCGTCGTCGCCACGCTGGAAAGCTATAACCGCGCCAATCCGATGAATTTAATTGCGCTCGAGGTATTGCGGCTTTCCATGGCCCACGGGCCCAGGGGACCAGTCCCGGCGTCCGAAACACAGACGCCCGCCACCGCGTGGAAATTGCCGGCGATGGTCGATCCCGCGTCGGTTGATCCGGTGACCGCCAAGCAACTCGATATACTTGCGCGCCAGGGAACCGGCGGACCGGATGGCGTTGTGCCGTCTCTGTATCGTCATCTGGCCCATTGGCCGGATCTGCTGACGCTCGTCACCCGTTCCACCGAGGATCTATTCGAACGCGCCGATTTCGGCGGATTATGCGGCGCGCTGGAAATCCGCGCAACGGAAGCGGCGGGAAGGCTCCCGCGTCCCGACCCGGGACTGCCCGCCCCCGACAAAGCGCAATCCGACGGAATTATGGCGTTGATCGGGTTTTTTCCAACGGCCATTTGCCGCATGATCGTGATCGGCGCATGGTTGCGCCGCAATCTACCCGTCTAACGAATAAGAAAGTAGCTGGTATGCACCGCGCCGAAGACGTCCTCGAGTATTGGTTTGGGTCCCCCTCCAGCCCCGAATTTGGCGACCGCGACAACAGATGGTTTCGCGGCGGGCCGGCCTTCGACGTGGAACTACGCGAAAAATATCTCGGCCTTTACGAGCAGGCTTGGAATGGCGAGCTCGATCATCTGTGCGACAACTGGCGCGGCTGCCTGGCACTGATCCTGCTTTTCGATCAGTTTTCCCGCAATATGTTTCGCGGCACGCCGCGCGCCTTCGCCGCCGACCCGCGCGCGCTGGCGCTGGCGGAACACGCCATTGAACAGGGCTTCGACAAAGACCGGCTGCCGACCGAGCTGACATTCTCTTATCTGCCGTTCGAGCATAGTGAAAATCTCGAAAACCAGCATCGTTCGGTGGCGTTGCGCAGCGCCCTGCCCGAACATGACCGCAAGGCGGAGGCGATTGAGCATGCCGTCCGCCACAAGGAGGTCTTCGAACGTTTCGGACGTTACCCTCACCGCAACGCGGTTTTGGGGCGCATCTCCACTGAAGACGAGATAGAGTTCTTGAAGACGGCCGACGATAACTGGATCAAGTCTCAAATTCCGCCACATGAGGAGAGTTCCGATGCATGAAATCAAACTGACCGACGCGGTTCTCGAA
>JAYZAW010000015.1:0-2169 GCA_036339495.1 Pseudomonadota bacterium
CGATCAAAGGAAACACTGGTTACTGATTCTTCCAGAAATTCCGCAAAGTTTGTTATAGCTGACCACATCGTCTAATCGCCAACCTCAGCTCAGCATTGATCTCCTTGACCTGTGCTACATGCGCCTTGGACCGTCGTCCGAGGCTTGGCCTGCTCCGTTGCCCACAGCGCAACCAATGTCTTACCGGTCCCGCACGCCATCACCACGGTCGCGCGGGCGTTATCCCTCAGCGTCGCAGCAATATCGGTGAGAACTTGTGTCTGGTAGCTCGGGTCAGGTTTCGCCCTGACCATCGGAGCCTGCTTCTCTTTGAGCCAGGAGCACGTCCCCGATTGCCCCCGCCCCGTCGGCTGGATATGCTCCATCGCAACGGACAGGGGAGAAACGCCATGGCGACCCAGATGAAGCTTGGTTCGGAATTCGATTTTGAGAAATTTCGGCTGCGGCGGTTTGTCGACCGGCTGATCGATATCGGCGAGGTCGATATCCGCGAGGAGCCGGTGTCGCTGACCGATCTGAGCGCCATCATCGAGAATACGCCCAAGGCGGTGCTGTTCAAGCAGGCCGGCCCGGACCGGCTGGAGATGATCGCCAAGGCGATGGCGAGCCGCGAACGCATTGTCGCCGCGTTCGATTCCACACCCGAGGATGTCTTCGGCGAGCTGCATGCCCGTCTGGCCAACCCGCAAGAGGTGGTCGAGGTGCCGTCGGATGAAGCCCCGGTGCACGCGGTGAAGATCACCGGCGACGATATCGATTTCACGCGTCTGCCGTTTCATCCGCAGCATGAATTCGACGGCAGCGCCTATATCAGTTCGGGCATCGATTACACCATTGATCCGGAAACCGGGCGCAATAACGTGGGCAGCCGGCGGTTGTCGCTGCGCAATCGCACCCAGTGCGGCACCAACGTCACCGCGCCGTCCGACCTCAAACGGATCTATACGGCCTGCGCCAAGCGCGGCGAACGCCTGCCAGTGACCTTCACCATCGGCAGCCATCCGCTCGATTTCTTTGCCGCGACCACGCGCACGCCCGGCGACGAATTGAATCTGGTGGCGACTTTGCGCGGCGAGACCGCGCCGGTGGTCAAGAGCCTGACCAACGACATCCGGGTTCCGGCCGATGCCGAGATCATCCTGGAGGGCTATTTCGACGAGCGCGGCTATGTCGAGCCGGAAGGCCCGTTCGGCGAATATATGGGCTATTACGGCGCCATCCACATGGACCCGGTCTTTACCTGCACCGCGATCGCCATGCGGGACGACGTGATGTATCAGACCCTGCAGCACGGCACCGCCTTCAAGCTCGACCAGACCGACGCCGCCGCCATGACGTCCATGCGGCTCGAGGCCGACGCGATGCGCATCCTGCGCCAGGTCACGCGCGCGCCGGTCGATGTTTATTTGCGCGAGACGGCGGGCGGGGCGGGCGCGCTGCGGGTGTCCATCAGGCAATCCATGCTCGGCGAGGCGCGCAACGCAATCGCCGCCCTGTTTGGCGGCATCCCCCGGCTCAAGCATATCTGGGTCTATGACGAGGACATCGACATCCGTGACGACAAGCAGGTCGAATGGGCCTTCGGCACGCGCTTCCAGGCCGACCGGGACATGGTGATGCTGACCGGCACCATGTCGATGCCGATGGACCCCTCGCTCGACGGTCGCCGCACCGGGGCCAAGGCCGGGTTCGACTGCACCCGCCCGTTCGGCCGCGGCGATGAAATCCGCCTGACGCGCTGCGCCGCGAAAGTGTTCGACGGCCGGGCGCGCTTCCAGACCGTCGAACAGGCGCTGGAAGCGGAGCCGATGTTTTTCAGCCATATCGTCGAGGCGCTGGGCAGCGCCGACGGGCGCGAGATCGCCTGTGCGCTCGACGAACTGCGTGAAGGCGGCAAGCTCGGGCGCGACCGCGCCGGGCGCTATCATCTGGCCGACGCGACGCCGGGCCTGACGGGTATCGTGGGCGAGCTCTATCACGACCCCAATGAAGGCACCTGATCCGGCGCATGACCCGGAATCTCTCTCTCCTCGCGGGACGTTTGCATAGCTCGTTCCGCTGGGTACGGACTCCACTATCCCTCTCCCATTCGCGGGAGAGGGAGACCCGCCGCGTAGCGGTGGGGGGTGAGGGGGTGGATGCCAGCAGGCGTATTCAGAGCCTTTCTTG
>JAYZAW010000016.1:0-6014 GCA_036339495.1 Pseudomonadota bacterium
TTTCGAAACGCCAGAATGACCTCATCCAGATCGACCTGCCGGATAACGCACAATCCGCCACTTTCCAGCGCGGCGCACATGTCATTCTGGGTCACCAGGAAGCTGGACGATACGTCCCGCGTCCAGGGCAGGGGAAATGACGGTTCGCCCGCGGACCCCGCCCGAGACCCAGCTGGCCGCGCTGATCGGATGCACCAGCCGGATATCCCACAAAATCGCCGCCAAGCACGGCGTGGAAATTCAGGACATGGCGGTCGATCTGGAAGCCCGTTTCGACCGCAAGGGCGTCAATCTGGAAGTCGAAATCGATGTGCCGATCATCGCCATCACGCTGAACATTGACATGACCACCGACGCGCCGGACGACGCGGAGGAGACAATAAAATCCGATCTCCGAAAATTCTGCCCGATCTCGAAAATCATCCGCGCGTCGGGAACCGAGATCACCGAAATCTGGACGGTCCAACGACCGACATGAATTGAGATGCTTGCAATTCTCCTTCGCCCCTTGCGGGAGAGGGGGACCCGCGGCGCAGCGGTGGGAGGTGAGGGGGAGACCGCCGGCAGGCGGTAAAAGAGCCTTTCTTGACGCGCGGACGCGCTTACCCCTCATCCTCCCAGGCCGCTATCGCGTCGCGGGCCCCTCCTTCTCCCGCACGGGGAGAAGGATTTTCTTGGCGCGGAACCAATTGTGCAAAGGTCCCCCAAGGGGAGAGGGAAAATAGAGCGTCGTTCAGATTCCCAGCGCCTGATCCAGATCGCGGATGATGTCGTTGGCGGTTTCCAGCCCGACCGAAATGCGCATGACTTCCGGCCCCGCGCCAGCGGCCTCGCGTTGATCGTCTGTGAGCTGTCGGTGGGTGGTCGAGGCCGGGTGCAGGATCAGGCTGCGGGTATCGCCCACATTGGCTAAATGCGACAGCAGCTCGCAGGCCTCGACGAACTTGACGCCCGCGTCAAACCCGCCCTTGAGCCCGAAAGTGAACACCGACCCCGCGCCCCTGGGCAGGTATTTCTTCGCCAGCTCGCGGTATGGGCTCGAGGCGAGCCCGGCATAGGACACCCAGGCGACCGCCTTGTGGCCTTCCAGAAACACGGCGACCTTCTCGGCGTTGGCCACGTGGCGGTCCATGCGCAGCGGCAGGGTTTCGATACCGGTGATGGTCATGAACGCGTTCATCGGCGCCATTGCGGGGCCGAAATCGCGCAGCGCGACGGCGCGCGCCTTCATGGTGAAGCCGAAATCGCCGAAGGTCTCAAAGAATGTCAGCCCGTGATAAGCCGGGTCGGGCTCGGTCATGGTCGGGAATTTGTCGTTCTGGTTCCAGTCGAACTTGCCCGATTCCACCACCACCCCGCCCATCGACGTGCCGTGGCCGGACAGGAACTTGGTGGTCGAATGGATCACGATATCGGCGCCCCATCGGATCGGTTGCCACAGATAGGGCGTCGCCATAGTGTTGTCGCAGATCAGCGGGATGCCCGCCTCACGGGCGATGGCGGCGACCGCTTCCACGTCGATCACCACGCCGCCGGGGTTGGCCAGCGGCTCGATAAAGATCGCCTTGCAGCCGGGCGTCATGGCGCGGCGGAAGTTGTCCGGGTCGGTGGCGTCGACGAAGATCGCGTTCCAGCCGAGCCGCTTGAAGCTGATGCCGAGCTGGGTGATCGATCCGCCATAAAGATTTTTTGAAACCAGGAATTCATCGCCCGGACTCAGCAGCGAAAAAAACGCCAGGAACTGCGCCGCGTGGCCCGAGCCGGCGGCGCAGGCCGCGCGGCCGCCTTCCAGGCTGGCGACGCGTTCTTCCAGCACCGCCACCGTCGGGTTTGTCAGGCGCGAATAAATAAAGCCGAAGGTCTGCAAATTGAACAGCGATGCCGCATGGTCCACATCGTCGAACACATAGGACGTGGTCTGGTATATCGGCGTGTTGCGGGCGCCGGTGGCCGCGTCGGGCGCGGCGCCGGCATGGATCGAACGGGTTTCGAAACCGTAGTTGCTGAGTTGCCGGTCGTCATGATCTTCCGTCATATACGAAGCCTCGTCCGTTTCGACGATATCACGCCCGAATTGACGCCCGACCAGCCGAGCTCGTGATGCAGCCGGCCGAATTCGATCTTCGGGCAGCGGTCCATGATCACGGTCAGCCCGGCGGCCTCGGCGCGGGCGGCGGCTTCGTCATTTCGCACGCCGAGCTGCATCCAGATGACTTTGACGCCCTTGTCCGCCGCGATCTCCATTGCCTCGTCGACGATCGCGCCGGCGGCATCCGAATTTCGGAAGATATCGACCATCTCGAACCGGTCCGGAATATCCCTCAGGCTCGCATATACTTTTTCGCCCAGAACATCCTCACCGGCCGCGCCGGGATTTACCGGGATCACGCGGAAACCCTTGTGCTGCAGATACTTCATGGCGAAGTTGGACGGTCGCACCCAATTGGCCGACGCGCCGGCCATGGCGAGGGTCCGGGTCTCGCCCAGGATGCGCCGGATCAGCGCATCCGAATAGGCGAGGGGGGGCGTCATATGGCGGCATCCTTGGCGCCCGCGCTAAGACGGCCATGGGCCGCCTTCATCACCTTGTCGAGATAATGCTCGGCAAAGCTCGGCGGCGTCGCGCCGGGCGCGTCATTGATGCCGCCCAGCACGGCGTCGTAATTGGGCGAATAAAAGAATACCAGCGAGATGCGGTCACCGTGAGGAACGTTACCCGGCGGATTGGCGACCCGGTGCAGGGTCGAATTCCAGCGCTCGCCGGTCCAATACGCCATGGCGTCGCCGATATTGCAGACAAGCGCGCCGTCTGGCGGGTCGACGTCGATCCAACCGCCGCTCGGCAATTGGACCTGGAGCGCGCCGGCGACGCGATCGCCGCGCAAAATGGTCAGCGCGCCGTAATCCGAATGGGCTCCGGCGCGCAGCTGGCCGGTTTCGGGGGCAGCGTCCTGCGCCGGATAGCGGATCAGCCGCGCCACGCTGCTCGGTCGGTCGGTCTTGTCGGCGAAGAAGTCCCCGTCCAGATCCAGCGCCAGCGCAAAGCCGCGCATCAGGGTTGCGGAAAGGTCCGACAGGGTGGCGTAATATTCGCGCAAAATCGCCTCGAACCCGGTTGGGATCTCCGGCCAGTGATTGGGCGCGAAGAACCGCCCCGCCGTTTCGGTATGGTAATAGGGCACGTCCGGCCGGTCGGGCGGGCCCATGGCCCAGGCCTCCTGCAGATCGGGCAGCGCGGCCACGCCCCGCGAATAGGCCAGCGACCGGTCGGCGAAGGGGAAATATCCCCGGCTGATTTTTTCCGGCGGCCGCGCCACTTTCATTTTTTCCGCCACCGGCCGGGCGAAAAAATCAACCGCCGCCCGCCGCGTGTCGGCGATCAGCGTCTCATCGACGCCGTGACCGGTGATGCAGAAAAACCCCGACCCGGTGCAAGCCGCGCTGATCTGTTGCGCAACCGCCCGCCGGTCCGCTTCGTCGCCAAGCCGCAGCGGCGCAAGATCTATCACCGGAAGCGCGCCGGTCATGTCGCGCACCCTGGTGCGAAAGATTGTTCGTGAAAAAATCCCCTCACCCTCCCGTCGCTTCGCGCTGGGTCCCACCCTCTCCCGCGAGGGGAGAGGGGATTTTCAGCGGCATCTGAATTACCCTCTCCCTTCGTGGGAGAGGGGGGACCTGCCGCGCAACGGTGGGAGGTGAGGGGGACCCAATGAAAGTCCGGGTACATGCCCTACCGCCCTTCCCATTCCGGGGGCCGTTTTTCCAGGAAGGCGTCGATGCCTTCGCCGGCGTCGCGGGTCAGCATGTTGCGGGTCATGACCTCGCTGACATAGGCGTAGGCTTCGGGCAGATCCATGTCGAGCTGGCGATAGAACGCCTCCTTGCCGATGGCGATGGTGATCGGCGACTTGCCCTTGATGGTCTCCGTCAGCCCGGCGATCTCGTCATCCAGCGCGAGGCTTTCCACCGACCGGTTGATCAGCCCGTATTGTTCCGCCCGGCCGGCGTCGATCGCCTCGCCGGTCAGCAGCATTTCCATCGCCTGCTTGCGCCCGATATTGCGCGCCAGCGCGACCATCGGCGTGGAGCAGAACAGCCCGATATTGACGCCGGGCGTGGCGAATTTCGCTTCCTTGGCCGCGATCGCCAGATCGCAGCTCGCCACCAGCTGGCAGCCGGCCGCCGTCGCCATGGCCTGCACCCTGGCGATCACCGGCTTGGCCAGCCCGATAATCGCCAGCATCAGCTCGCTGCATTGGGTAAACAGCGCCTGGTATTGTTCGCGCCCCGGATTGCCGCGCATTTCCCGCAAATCATGCCCGGCGCAAAACGCCGGACCGTTGGCCGCGATCACCACGACGCGGATTGCATCGTCCTCGGCGATGGCGTCGATCTTGCGCTTCATCTCCGCCCTCAGCCCGACCGACAGCGCGTTGCGCGCCGCCGGGCGGTTCATGGTCAAAGTCGCCACGCCGTCCGCGTCCTGGCGCAGCAAAATTGGATCGGCTGTCGGAATTTCGCTCTTTACCGTTTCGGCCATGGTTTGGAACCCTTTCATCGTCGAAGATGCACCGCGCGCCGCCCAACGTCAATTTTCACGTCGTCAAACGCCATCTCGGGCGCATTTCGCAAAATCGTTGCGATAATATATTACCGCGTTTTCAACTTATTGAAAACATTGTATTAAATCAGAATTCATGTTCAATATTTGTATTGACTGAAGATGTTTTCCTGACATACTCCGCGCCTTAAATTTTGGCCGGCCGCGACGCCGGTGTCAAAGGTGAGAGATAATGAAAACCTATACCGCCAAGCCCGAAGACGTGGTGGCCAGGTGGCATCTGATCGATGCCGACGGCCTCGTGCTCGGGCGGCTGGCCAGCATCGCGGCGATCATGCTGCGCGGCAAGCATAAACCGATGTTTTCGACCAATATCGATTGCGGCGATCATATCGTGGTGATCAATGCCGAAAAGGTCACGATGACCGGGCGCAAGCGCGATCAGAAAACCTATTACTGGCACACCGGCTATCCCGGCGGCATCAAATCCCGCACCGCGGGCCAGATCCTCGACAGCGCCCATCCCGAGCGCATCGTACAGAAGGCGGTCGAACGCATGCTGCCCAAGGGTCCGATGGGCCGCAAGCAGTTCACCAAGCTCAAGGTCTATGCCGGCCCCGATCATCCGCATGAAGCGCAAAACCCGGAAATGCTCGATATCGCGTCGATGAATCCCAAGACTACAAGGAGGGCCTGACCATGGCTGACCAGGACACGCCAACGCTGGGCGACGTCATGCCCGAAGGCCTCACCGGCGCGGCAACCGATGCGCCGCCGGCCGGCGCCCCGGCCGACATGGATTCCGCCGACGCGCCGATCGTCTATGAAAAGAAAATCGACGCCGAGGGCCGGGCCTATGCCACCGGCAAGCGCAAGAACGCGGTGGCGCGGGTCTGGATCAAGCCGGGCAAGGGTCAGATCACCGTCAACGGCCGCGACATCGAGGTCTATTTCGCGCGCCCGGTGCTGCGCATGATCCTCAACCAGCCTTTCGAGGCGGCCAACCGCAAGGACCAGTATGATATCTGGTGCACGGTCAAGGGAGGCGGCCTGTCCGGCCAGGCCGGCGCGGTGCGCCACGGCCTGTCCCGTGCGTTGACCTATTTCGAACCCGAACTGCGCCCGGTGCTGAAAAAAGGCGGCTTCCTGACCCGGGACCCACGGGTCGTGGAACGCAAGAAATACGGCAAGGCCAAGGCGCGGCGAAGTTTCCAGTTCTCCAAACGATGATACTACACTCCAAATAATCTTTTATTATCAAGGGGTTCTAATTTAGAACCCCTTTTTATTTCATTCACATAAAATTCACAACGTATTGAGTTGAGAGCAGCATAGGGGATGACAGCATGAGCACCAAAACAGAGACACAACTTCTGAATCGGATAAAACGGATGGATGCAAATATCTCAGAATTGAGAACCGTCATCCAAAAACAGAAAGTTGAAATCCAAGA
>JAYZAW010000017.1:0-5036 GCA_036339495.1 Pseudomonadota bacterium
GATGCCCATCACCATATCGCCGGGCCGCAACCCGGCGTTATGGGCCGGACCGACCACGGGCACGCGGGTCACAAACAAACGCCCGCGCAGTTCTTCGGAATACAAGCCCAGCCACGGGCGCGGCGGCCGCGACGACCGGCCATTGGCCAGCAAATCGCCGAGGATCGGTTTCAGGACATTGATCGGCACGAACATGTTGCCCGGCATGGCGACGTTATCGTCCGCCTGGTTGGGCACCATAAGCGACCCAACCCCGATCAATTTACCCTCTCCGTCGATCAGCGCGGCGCCACCGAATTGCGGATGCGGCGGCGCGGTAAAAATCGCCTTTTCCAGCATGAATTCTCAGGCGGCGGCGAAATCGCGGCGCGACATGATATAGCCGCCGCTGGCCCGCGATACCCCGCCATGGGACGCCACCAGAACCCGCTGGCGCACCGCAGCCGCGTCCGAATCCCCAAGCTGCAGCGCCGCGACGCCAAGTGGCTCGGTCGCGCGCAGCAAACCCAGCCCGGTTTCATGATCATAGGCAATCAGCCGCGCCGGCGATTTTCGGCCGTCGCCGAGCCCGATTTCGACCGAGGACGCCTCCAAGATCAGGTACCCGATGGTCAGCACCAGCCCATCGCCGTCAATGACAATGCCGCTGCCCTGCCGCTTGGCGCCCAGGAAGCGCGCGGTGCGCGCATCGCCCGGAACCTCGGCGGTCACTTCGACGATCGACGTCAATAGTTTTGCCGTATTGGCGGGCTGTGCTTCGGCGGCGTCGACGTAAAATCCTATAATCAGAGAGAGAACGAAAAGGCGGAAACTGGTCACCATGCCGGACATCCTCCATTTGTTCCGTGCTATGGATATATGCGGGACCCGGCCAAGAAACAATGGATACATGGTCACGTCCAGGTGAGCATTGAATCGCACGCCGATTCGATACAAGCGGAAAACATCAGCGCGGTGCGCGCCCGGCGCTGATATACTGCGCGGCGATGCCGAATATAGCGAAACCCGATCATCCTTCAGAACCGCTCGCGCCCTATCTCGCCGCCCTGAACGATGTGCAGCGGGAAGCCGTGGAAACCACCGAGGGGCCGCTTTTGGTGCTGGCCGGCGCGGGCACCGGCAAGACCCGCGTGCTCACGTCGCGGCTGGCCCATATCCTGATCTCCGGGCGCGCCTGGCCGGGGCAAATCCTCGCCGTGACCTTCACCAACCGGTCGGCGCGCGAAATGCGCGAGCGGGTCTCGGGCCTGATCGGCGATGCGGTCGACGGGCTGTGGATCGGCACGTTTCACGCCCTGGCCGCGCGAATTCTGCGCCGCCATGCGGAGCTGGTCGGGCTCAAATCGAATTTCACCATCCTGGACGCGGACGACCAGATCCGCCTGATAAAACAGCTCATGGCGGCCGCCGATATCGACGACAAGCGCTGGCCGGCCCGCATGGTTCACGGCGTCATCGAACGGTTCAAGGACCGCGGGTTGACACCCGACAAAGTCGGCGCCGCCGATGTCGGCGATATCGCGAACGGCAAGGCGCTGGAACTGTACCGCCAGTATCAGGACCGTCTGAAACTGTTGAACGCGTGCGATTTCGGCGATCTGCTGCTGCATAATCTGGAACTGTTCACCGCCCATTCCCACGTACTGGCCGAATATCAGGACCGGTTCCACTATATGCTGGTCGATGAATATCAGGACACCAACGTGGCGCAGTATCTGTGGCTGAGATTGCTGGCGCAAAAGCGGAATAATCTGTGCTGCGTCGGCGATGACGACCAGTCGATCTATAGCTGGCGCGGGGCGGAAATCGCCAACATCCTAACATTCGAGCAGGATTTTTCCGATGCCCGCATCGTGCGGCTGGAACAGAATTACCGGTCGACCCGCGACATTCTCGCCGCCGCATCGGGGCTGATCGAACAGAATACCGGCCGGCTCGGCAAAATATTATGGACCGAGCAGGAAGGCGGCAACCCGGTCGCGGTCCGAGGCGTCTGGGATGGGGAATCCGAAGCCCGCATGGTGTGCGAGACGGTCGAATCTCTGCAACGCGACAAGATCAGCCTGGAGAACATGGCGATACTGGTCCGGGCCAGTTTCCAGATGCGTGAGTTCGAAGAGCGCTTTATCACCCTCGGTCTGCCCTATCGCGTGGTCGGCGGCCCGCGATTTTACGAACGCCAGGAAATTCGCGACGCCATCGCCTATATGCGGCTGGTCCATCAGCCGGATGACGATCTGGCGTTCGAACGGATCGTCAACATGCCGCCGCGCGGGATCGGCCCGGCCACGCTTCAGACCGTACACAGGCTGGCCCGCGCCCACACCGTTCCCCTGGGCGTGGCCGCCTTGCGCATCGTTGAAACCGATGAATTGAAAGCAAGGGCGCGCAATGCGCTCGGCGCGTTCAACGCCGATTGCGCGCGCTGGCGGGCCATGGCGCAAACCCTGGATCACGTCGAACTGACGGAAGCGATTCTTGATGAATCCGGCTATACCGCCAAATGGCAGAACGACAAATCGCCCGACGCGCCGGGCCGTCTCGAAAATCTGCGGGAACTGGTCAGCGCCCTGGAGGAATTCGAGAATTTGGCGGGCTTCCTGGAACATATCAGCCTGGTAATGGACCGGGACAATGCCGGGCGCGAAGATGCGCTCAGCCTGATGACGCTGCATGCCGCCAAGGGGCTGGAATTCGACCATGTGTTCCTGCCCGGGTGGGAAGAAGAAGTTTTCCCCAATCGCCGGTCGGTCGATGAAGGCGGGGCGGCGGCGTTGGAGGAAGAACGGCGGCTGGCCTATGTCGGGCTGACGCGCGCAAAACGGCAAGCCTATATCTCGTTCGTCGCCAACCGGCGGATCTATAACCAGTGGCTTTCATGCGTGCCGTCGCGGTTTGTCGATGAGCTGCCCAAGGATCACGTCGAAATCAGTTCGGAAGAAGGGCTTTATGGGACGAAATCCGGTTTTTCCGAACAAGACGATCAAACCGAATGGTCCGATATCCGCCCGGACCGGGGACCCGGATGGGCCCGCATGCAAAACGCCCGCAAGGAGCGCGGCGGGACCCTGATCGAAGCACGCGCCAAGCTTGTCGAAAGTCCCGCGAGTCCGATCAATGTTGGGACCCGCGTGTTCCATCAAAAATTCGGTTATGGAACCGTGCATTCCGTCGAGGGGGACAAGCTGGAAATCGAATTCGAGAAGGCCGGCTTTAAAAAAGTCATGGATTCCTTCGTCGAGCCGGCATGACCCGGCTTGGCCGGGCAGAATAAAATGACCGACGGCGAGGCGACCTGGCGCATCGCGCTGGAGGTACCCTCCGCAAGCCATTTCGACGCGATCGAGACGGCGCTTTCCCTCGATGGCGCACCGGTCTCGACCTCGGAAATCGCGCCGGGCGCGGGCTGGCGCATGGAAGTCCATTGCACAGCGAAACCCGACCGGGCGGCAATCACCGCCAGGCTCATTGTCGCGGCGGCGATCGGCGGCAT
Organism: Pseudomonadota bacterium; assembly: GCA_036339495.1. Taxonomy (GTDB): domain Bacteria; phylum Pseudomonadota; class Alphaproteobacteria; order MPNO01; family MPNO01; genus CALGIA01. The sequence continues at coordinate 3,494 of JAYZAW010000017.1, forward strand.
CGAGACGCCGGATTTTGTCATCGAGAAAATGGCGGCGATCGATTGGGTCAAACGGGTCCAGGAGAATTCGCCGCCGGTTTCCGCTGGAAAGTTTTACATTCACGGCTCCCATGTCGCCGAACCCGTCCCCGAAAGCCGGATCGGACTCCTGATCGACGCGGGGGCGGCATTCGGCACGGGAACGCACGAGACCACGCAAGGCTGTCTGATCGCGTTCGAGCGCATATCACAATTTCGGGAAATCCGCGCATCGCTCGATCTCGGCTGCGGCTCGGGTATCCTCGCCATCGGTATCGCGAAACTCTGGCCGGCATCCGTTCTGGCGGCGGACAATGACCCCATGGCGGTGGAGGTCACCGCTGAGAATGCGAAAATCAACAACGTCGCCGATAAAATCAAGGCGATCCAAAGCGACGGCTTCAAGGCGACCGCGATATCCGACCATGGCCCTTTCGAGCTGATCGCCGCCAATATTCTTGCCGAACCGCTGATCACCCTGGCCCCCGATATCGCGCATCATTTGGCGCCGGGCGGTGGGGTCGTGCTGTCGGGATTACTGGATATTCAGTCGGACGATGTGGTTGCGGCCCATGAACGGGCCGGCTTGAAACTTGCGGAACAGATCACCCTCGGCGAATGGCGCACACTGGTGATGCGCCGGCCCTGAAACTCATAAAGCGCGCAGCCATGTCAGGCGGCTTTTTTGACGCCCTGGCGGGATTCGGGCTGGTTAACCGATTTTTTCGCGTCTTCCACGAATCCCGCGCCGAATCCCGGCAGATCGGTGCGTTGCAAGCCGAAAGCCGCGAGATTTTTCTCACCCAGCGTCGACAGCGTATTGGCGAACCGCGCCCGATCGACCGCACCGCCGAAATTCGCGATGGCCGGAATTATTCTGGCAAACAAATCGGCAAAAACCCTGGCAACCTCCAGCGAACGGAGCCGTTCCGCTTCCAGAAGATCTTCATGCCAATCCAAGGGATTATTCCCGAATTGGTCCCGCGCCAGCGATGACGCCTCGACTTTCGCTTTTACATTCTCATAAAGCGGATTTGACATGATTCTGCGTTCCCATTCCCGCGAATGCTACGCCGTAATATGACCGCTCAATCGTTAAATTGGCGTGTAACATTGAAAAAATTCAGGCTGCTTCGCGTAGCTCTTTGTTGTCCTTATGGTCGGCGACCACTTTCCGCACCGCCTCGACCCGGCCCGCGACGTAAGCGGGAATATCGGCGCGACGGCCGCTCATTTCGGCAAGCCAATTGTCGTCGAACTCGGTGACCCGCTGCATGGTATGGGCGCGGTCGATCAGCCCCTGCAGGGTGATAAAGGGCCGCGTAATGCGCTAGAATACGATTCTCACCGCAATAGCCAACACCACGGCGCGAATTTCCTGGGCCTCACGGCGGACTTCAAGGGTCGATATTTGGTTGGTCATTTTTCGTAAATTCCGTGGGGTTATTTCGCAGCGCATATAAAAATTATGTGAACCTGTTAATTCTCCAATATTTCCTCTAAATTACTGTATTAAAGCAGACAT
>JAYZAW010000018.1:0-4886 GCA_036339495.1 Pseudomonadota bacterium
TCCGCCTCGCCCATGTACGGAAACGCCGAAACCGTGGTCGGCGATCTGCTGCGCGATCTCCGACTGCGCGACCGCGCCTTTATCGCCACCAAGGTCTGGACCACGGGCCGGCAGTCGGGCATCGACCAGATTGAGGAGTCGATGCGGCTGCTGCTTACCGATCATCTGGAACTGATGCAGGTCCATAATCTGGTCGACACCCAAACCCATCTCGCGACGCTGCGCGAGTGGAAGGAAAAAGGCCTGATCCGCCATATCGGCATCACCCATTGGACGCGGAATTCGGTCGATACGCTGGCGACGATCGTGGCGCGGGAAAAGCTCGATTTCGTCCAGCTGCCCTATTCGCTGGGCATGCGCGAGGCGGAACCCCGCCTGCTGCCGCTGTGCGCCGACAGGGGCGTGGCGGTGCTGGCCAACCGGCCCTTCGTGCGCGGCTCCATGTTCCGCGAAGCGCGCGGCCGGTCGATCCCGCCCTGGGCCAAGGGCGAACTGGGCATCACCAGCTGGGCGCAATATTTCCTGAAATTTCTGCTCGGCAACCCGGCGGTGACCTGCGTCATTCCGGGCACCGGCAAGCCGCGCCACATGGCCGACAATATCCAGGCCGGCATGGGCCGGCTGCCCAATGCCCGCCAGCACAAAAAAATGCTGGTCGATTGGCAGCGGTCTGAAATCGGTTCTTTGTCTCGACCGGTCTAATTGGATATTCTGGCCCGAAGATTGGGGAGTACGGCTCATGGCCAAACAGACATATGCGACGCCGACCGAGCAGCGCTGCGTGACGTCATATCCCGCGCGGCGCGGTTTCGCGCCCGGCGTGACGTATGCGCCGGCGGTGGCCGGGGTCGAGGACGTGATCGATATCCATTGCCACGCCCACGCCAATCAACAGGACCCGCTGGCCTTGGCGAAATTCGCCTCGCAATCGGGCATGGGCGGCATTTTGTACAAGACCATCACCGGACAAGATCCGGCGGCGGAGGTCGGCCGGGTCAGGCAAGAACTCGACCAATGGGCCGAGGTGGAAGGCGTGACGCCGATCCAGTGCTGGGCCGGCGGGCTGATGGCGTTTGACGGTAATCCGCCGAGCGTCGAATGGGTGACGCGCCAGCTTGATGCCGGGGTGATCGCCATCTGGTTTCCGGTGTTCAACCACGCCAATACGCTGTCGAAAGTCGGCGGCAAGCCGATCTGGTGGGATTCAAGCGCGGCTCCGTCCGATCACACCGAGCCCCTGCCCTGGGATGAGGCGCTGAAGGTTGGTCATACGCTGACCGGTGACGACGGCCGGCTCAAGCCAGAGGTGTTGGAAATCCTGCGGGTGATCGCCGATCGCGATGTCGCGGTTTGTTTCGGCCATGCCACCAAGCCGGAAATCTATCAACTGGCCGAACAGGTTGCGAAGTTGGGCGTCAGGCGGGGTTTCATCGATCATCCCTTCAGCCCCTTTGTCGATTTGGAAATCAGTGAGATGGCGGAGCTCGGCTCGGCCGGGCTGATGCTGAATTTTACCTATGACGAGCTGTCGCCCCTGCTGGGTATCGATCCCGCCAGAATGTATGAGGCGATCCGCGCCATCGGCGTCGAGCATGTTACTTTGTCGAGCGATGCTGGGGAGCCCTTGTTCCCCAACTCGGTCGAATGCATGCGCCTCATCCGGGGCTATATGGAGGCGTTCGGACTGAACGCCGAGGAACTGCGAACCGTTTCCGTGGACAACCCGGCCCACATCGTCGGACTCGACCGACAATAAAAGACCGTAACCTAGGAGTACCAATATGATTGTCGATTTCCAGCACCATTTCACCCCGCGCATTCTGATCGACGAGGACCCGGGCGAGGGCAAGATCACCCGCTATGACGAGCAGGGCGTGCCGAGCTATTCGATCCATTCGATGCTGTGGGATCTCGACGAACATATCCGCATGATGGATATCGCGGGAATCGACCTCACCGTGCTGAGCTGCGCCGAGGGTTTCTCCGCGCCGCTTGATCGGTCCATCATTTGCAACGACGAGGCCAAGAAGGCCGAAAAGGATTATCCCGGCCGGTTCGTCGGCATCGCCCATGCCGATCCTCTGGGCGGTCCGGACGCCATCAAGGAACTCAATCGTTGCGTCGATGATCTCGGTTTCGCCGGTGTTGTGACCACGTCGGAAATGGACGGCGTCTATCTCGATTCGCCGGAACTGAACCCGTTCTGGGCCGAGTGCGAACGCCTCGGCATTTATGTATTCATTCATCCGGCGCTGAAGTTGAACCATTCGCAGCAATATGACGCCTTCGATCTGGCGCGCTGCGTCGGACGGGAATTCTCTTTGGTGCAAGCGACCATCCGGCTGATCAATGGCGGCGTGCTGGACCGCTTCCCGGGGCTGCGGGTGCAGATGGCCCATCTGTCCGGCGGCATCGCATCGGTGCTGGGCCGCGTGCGCAGCTATCAGGACCGGGATTTCTGGGGCACCGCCGGCAACGAACGGCACGGCTGTAATCCGGAGCATGATTTCGATTACTACCTCAGGGAACGGCTGGTGTTCGATACCGCCGGGTTCTGCGGCGCCGTCAGCTCGGTACAGACATCCGCCGTCGAGCTCGACACGAACCGGATCGTGTTCGCGTCCGACTACCCGCAGGAAATTCGCCAAGCGGAGAAGGTCAAGGAATTCATCGACGGCGTTAGGGCCATGGGCGCGGACGGCGAAAAAATCCTGTCTGGTAATGTCGGGCTGCTACTGACGGACGCGTAACTACCCCCGGTTAAGCACGCGCCGTCGGGAACGGGCTGCGGTCGGTCAATTCGATCTGCTTGCGGGCGAGAATTTCCATCAGCTCGGCGCGCAGCGACGCAGCGGCGGGATCATCCCACAGATTGTCCATCTCGTTGGGGTCGGCTTCCAGATCATAGATCTCCCCCCATTCGACGCCCTGATAGACGGTCATGCGGTGGGTGCGGGTGACCAGCGTGCGCAGCCGGGGCGGCTTGTCGAAACCGAGGTAGCTGCGCTGGTCGTCGGCTTCGACCAGCATGGCGTCCGGTTCCGCGCTGTCGCCGGCCAGGTTGCGGCCCTGAATGCCGTTATAGGGTTGCAGCGCGGCGCGTTCCAGAATGGTGGCGGCGATATCGATCGTGCCGCTGAGTTCGTCGGTCGTGCCGGCCGTGGCCCGGTCGGGCGTGTCGGCCCAGATGAACGGCACCCGGATCAACCCGTGATAATGGGCCGGGCCTTTAAGCATGAGCTGGTGATCGCCCATGAAATCGCCGTGATCCGAGGTAAACACGATCACGGTGTTTTCATCCAGACCGTTTTCCTTGAGCCGGGCCAAAATGGCGCCGATGGCGTCGTCGACCATGGCAATCATGCCGCAGGTCAGCGCCATGGCTTCCAGCGTCTCGCGTTCGTTTACCGCGAAGGTATTTTGGCCGCCGCGCTGGGCGTCGCCCGATTGCAGCTGGTCCCGCGCCCAGGTGAGATGTTGCGGCAGCGGCCGGTTGCCGTGATCCCATGACGGTGGCAGCGTCATGTCGTCCGGGCTGTACATGCCCCAATATTTGCCGGGCGGCGTAAACGGGTGATGCGGGTCCGGGAACGACACCATGGCAAAAAACGGTTCGTCGTCGGACTTGCGGGCATCGAGATATTCCAGGGTTTTTTCCTGAATATATGCGGTCGGGTAATGTTCTTCGGGGATCGAGGTGCGGATCGCCTGGGGCGCGACATAGTCGTGGGGAATCTGATTTTCCGCGCCGCGCAGGGACTCGGAATCGTCGTGTTTTTGATAGAGCCAATGGGTGTAGTGCCCGCCGACCGCGTCGCCATGGCCGGTGCACAGATCGACATGGTCGAAGCCGTAAAACGGCAGGGTCATGGGCGCAAATTCGCCGTTCGCCCAGCGCTTCGGGTGTTCCTGATCGTAGGGCCCGTCACCCGGAATCGGCAGGGTCGCTTCATCGTGGCCGTCGCCGGTCGGCGCGTGGTCCGGGTTCACGTCGGGGCGTCCCATGATCGGTGGATGGGGCGTCATGTTCTGTAAGTGGCTTTTACCAATCAGACCGGTGCGCCAGCCGGCGTCGCGCATCATTTCGGTGAATGTGTTGGCGCGCAGCGACAAGGGAATGCCGTTATGGCGCACGCCGTGCAACGACGGCATGCGCCCGGTCATCAATGTCGATCTGTTCGGCATGCAGACCGGATTGGCGACATAGAACCGGTCGAATTTTTTTCCGCGCGCGGCGATTGAATCGATATGCGGCGTTTTCAGCACCGGATGGCCGGAACAGCCGAGATAATCCGCCCGGTGCTGATCGGTGATGAAAAACAGGAAATTCGGTTTGTCGGCCATGGAAATACTCCGCTGCGTGAAGCGCGAGTTTCGCCTTCGCGACCTTTAAACGCAACCCACGGGGGGTAGAATTTAAATATGTCAGCCCTTTAAAACACCGCGCCGGATCTGGTCCTACTCAATGGAATCGAACAGCACCTGGAAATTGCCCTCGCCGAACCCATCATTGCCCTTGCGTTGGATCAGCTCGAAGAATATCGGACCGATCACGTTTTCGATCCTTTCATGGCTATTAAATCGATTTTACTCCACCGGGTCGTCTCCGAACGGTTCGCGGGTGACCTGGTCGGTTTTTTTCGTGGTCAGCATGATCGCCGCGACCGATCCCGCCACCAGGGCGACCAGGATAAGCAGGAAGAAATTGTAATTCCGGGTCTGAACCAAACCGTGTCCGAGCCAGGCCAGCACGCCCATGATGATGACGAAGATCAGCCAGTGGAACGGCTTGCCGAGGAAAATGCGCGACATCAGCTAGGGCCTGATGACGATTATAACACCACCGTGGCCCCGATCAAAAAGCGCCCCGTCCCTCGCGGGATCCG
>JAYZAW010000019.1:0-10020 GCA_036339495.1 Pseudomonadota bacterium
TTCAACGACCCCAACCCCATCTCCCGTGACCGCCCATTGAGCATGAATTTATATAACCAGGATTTGGCCCCCGATTTAGACACTTGAAGGTATAAGCCGCCCCCGTCAGCGATTAGACCGGAGTTCTTGGCGGTTTCGACGACTCTAGCTGACAGCCTGTTTATGCCGTGCGCCATGCTCCTACCCATAAATCTACCCATGAACAGGATTGGATTGTAGCACATTCCAGCAGATACAGCCAGACACGAAATGCATTAAAGCGTTGTTTTATATGGTGTTATTGAACGTTCGCGGACGTTGCTGGACTATAGTTTGGCGGACGGGGTGGGATTCGAACCCACGGTACGCTATTAACGCACACACGCTTTCCAAGCGTGCGCCTTAAGCCACTCGGCCACCCGTCCGTTGAGGCGCGCTAATTTAACAATCCTTGCGCCGCGTGCAAGTCATCAAACGCGACGCCTTCAAAAACAGCTTTATTTCAGGTTAAACTGCGGCTAATCGCACCGCGAGGGGGGCGGGCGGATGTTGGGCTGCGGCATGGGCGGGTTTGCATGAGAATCTGTCGGATCATCGGCTGGGTCTTGATCTTGCTGGCCATCGCGGCCGCGGGGCATGAAATCATCGCCGCGGTCGAGGCGAAATCATATCGCTTCATGGCGTTTGGCGAGCTGTGGTACATGCTCGACCGCGCCAGTCTCAATATTTTTCAGGCCGCGATTCAACGCCATGTCTGGCCTTTTTTGTGGGACGGCTTGATTGCCCATATCCTGTTGCTGCCGGCGTGGCTTGTGTTCGCCGTTCCCGGCATTCTGATTGCCTGGCTGTGCCGTCGCCGCGCAACCAAGCGCGACGGCTGGGCGTAGATCTTTTGCGTAGAATCGGCGCCGGCCCTCTCCCCCGCCCGGCGCCGGCTATATTTGAAGCAGCTTACTGGTAGCCGTCGATAAAATCCGCCAGATCGATGTCATCGACACCCGGAACTCTGATTTCTTCCGGGTAATTGTCCTTGCGGGTCGCATCGATGCCGATTTTGGTCACCAGATGGGATCCGCCCGCCGGGTCGTATGACGCGGGATCAAGCGGCGACCCCTTGGCGTAGGGCACCATGAAAATATCGCGGTCGCCGCGCACCCGCGTGGCGATGGCGTGCAGCACATCGGTGTCGTCGGTGAGATCCACGTCGTGGTCGACCACGATGACAATTTTCATGAACGAGTCCTTGACGAAGGCCGCCATGGCCGCGAGCTTGGCCTCGCCCTCCATCTGACGTTCGATCGCGATATAGCACATGAAGCGATAGCGCCCGGCGCGCGGAATATGGACGCCGCGAACAGACGGGCAGGCAATTTTCACGGTCTCCTCGATCGCCGTCGACCGGATCAATCCCGCCAACAGCAGATTGTCCGGATGACCCACGAAGGAGTTTTGGTAGAGCGGGTTTTTGCGGTGGGTAATCGCCTTGATATCCAACACCGGGTTGATACGCTCCGGGCCATAGGTGCCGGGATATTCTCCGAACGGCGCTTCCGGCTTGCGGATATCAACGGGAATTTCGCATTCGATGACGATTTCCGCGTCGGCGGGCACATCGAGCGGAATGGTCTTGCACGGCGTCAATTGGATCGGACGCTGGAGGACGCCGCCGGCGATATGCAGCTCATCGGCGTCCAGCGGCGTGAAGCTCAGCGAGCCGAGAAAAAATCCTGGGTGGTGCCCGATGACGATGGCGATCGGGCACGGCAGACCGCTTTTTTGATATTGGCTCCAGATGTAATGGCCATGGGAAGTTTCGGAAAACTGGACGCCAAGCTGGTTTTTCTCATGCAGCATGTGACGATAGACGCCGATATTGTTGATGCCCGTCTCCAGGTCGCGCATCACGCCGAGCCCGGCGGTGATGTATTTGCCGGCGTCGAGCTCGTGATACTTGCAGAGCGGCAATTTGGAGACGTCGATATCGTCGCCTAAATGCACGACTTCCTGTACCGGCGCGGCGGCGTCGGTCATCACCGGCGCGATCGGATTGGCTTCGCGGGCGGCATATTCATTCACGAACGCCTTGATGTCGCCCTCCTCCATGCCGAGCGACAGACGCAGCCGTTCGAAATCCCCATGCATGTTGGCGACCAGCGGGATGTCGGAACCTTTGATGTTTTCGAAGATCACCAGGGGAAATTTTCCGTCATTTTCGAGCTTCTGCAAAATGCCCGACACGCCGAAATCCGGGTCGACCTCCTTGGTGATCCGAATGACCTGATCCGGGTGCTCGGTTTCGAGGAATTCGATAAAACCCGGCAGATCGGAACCGTAGGGAGAATTCGTGAGTATGTTCATTGTGATTTTGCCACTTTCAAAAATTCGCCGGATTGTAGAAGCGGTTCCCGCGCCGCGCCAGAGCGCTATTTCCGCCCATGCGGTTGCCGGTACTTCCGGACCAGTTCTTCCGCATCCAGGCTGTCGATCCGGCGCAGCGCCGGGAACGCCCATGTGAAGATCGCGGCCACGGTCACGGTTGCGGCGCCGCCGGCGACAACCGCCGGCACCGTGCCCCACCAATGGGCGGTGACGCCGGATTCAAACTCGCCCAGTTCGTTGGATGCGCCGACGAAGACGCCGACAACCGCGCCGACCCGGCCGCGCATGTCGTCGGGAGTGATGAGCTGGACCAGATTGTGGCGGATGAAAACGCTGACCACGTCCGCAAACCCCATGGCGGCCAGCGCGATGATCGATATCCAGAATGTCTGCGACGCGCCGAACGCCATGACGCCCAACCCGAAGATTCCAATTGAGGTAAGCAACTTGATGCCGGCGCGGCGCGCCACCGGGCGCTGGGTCAGGATCAGCGCGCCGGTAAACGCGCCCACCATGAAGGCGGACCGCAGCACCCCGAAGCCTTCCGATCCGACGCTGAGGATATCCTTTGCGTAGACCGGCAGCAGCGCCACCGCGCCGCCGAACAGCACGGCGAACAGATCAAGCGCGACGGCGGCGAAGATGATCTGGCGGGTCCAGATGAAGCGCAATCCCGCCACCAGCATGGTCAGCGACATGGGTTCCTTGTTGAGCTTTTGTCCCGTGGTCCGGATCATGAATGTCAGAACCGAGGACACCGACAGCATTCCGGTCACGGTGATATAGACCGGCCACAGGCCGATTTCCGCAGCCTCGAACACCGCAATCAGGATACCGGCAAATGTCGGCCCGCCAATGCGCGATATCTGATTGCCCGTCGACACCCAGGCGACCGCATTGGCGAAATCCTCGCCGGGAACCAGGTTGGGCACCACCGATTGCAGACAGGGCGCCTGAAAAGCCCGCGATACGCCGTATAGCACAAGAACCGCCAGGATCGGTCCGAATGCGATGGTCTCCGACTGGGTCAACCAGAACAGCGTCGCGGAGCAAATTGTTTGGATGATCACGCAGAAAGCCAGGATGCGCACGCGGGAATAGCGGTCCGCCACCATGCCGGTGATCAGGAACAGGGCCGCGAACGGCGCGAACTGGGCCAGCCCGATCAATCCCAGATCCAGCTCGCGCCCGGTCAGGCCATAGACCTGCCAGCCCACCGTGGTGACCTGCATCTCGATCGCGAAGACCGCCAGCACGCGGGCTGCCCAGTAGAAGGCGAAAGACCGGTGGCGGAAAGCGCCGAAGCCCTGGGGACGCGTCAAATTAAGTCTGCCGAATGGCGCGCACCAGCACGAACGGCGCCGCGCCGAAGGCGAGGAATATCATCGCACTGATAAATCCGGTCTGGTAATTCCCGGTCACGTCGAACAGGTGACCGCCGAGCCAGGCGCCGCCTGCGCCGCCCATGCCCATCCAAAGAGTGATGAATCCGTATATGCGGCCGAAATGAGGGCCGCGGAAAAGAATCGCGGCGACGGTCGCCGAGGCCGGGCCGCGGCACCCGAACGTGCCGCCGAACATCACGATGAACAGCCCGAGCAAGATAAGGGATTGTTCCCGCGCGAGCAGGTTCAGGCAGAAAATACCCGAGATGGTCAGACAGTAGCTGATCACGATTGCCCGGGGCCGGCCGATGCGGTCACCGAGCCAGCCGAAGCCGATCATGCCGACCGGCAACAGGAGCCCCAGAAGGCCAAATGCCTCGGCGGCTTCGCGCGGACTATAGCCGGCATGGACCAGATAAGCCGGCGTTTGCAACACGACCAAAAACATCGCTCCCGACGTGCACAGGAACGTAAACGACATTCCCCAGAACGCCACGGTCCCAAAAGCGCCTCGGAGGTCGACGCCTGTAATCGGCGCATCCTTGGACTTGGAGGGGCCGGCGGTGGCAATGTCGGGATGGCCATCCAGCGCCGCGCGCCAGCGAAACGTCACGAACAGCGGGATCAGTACCGCCATGCCGCCGGCCAGCGCCGCATAGGCCATGCGCCATCCGCCCCAATCGATCAGCATCTGGGCAGTTGGGCTTAGGATCAATATGCCCGCACCGCTGGCCGAAAATGCGACTGCCAGCGCGGTATTGAGCCGCGCGCGAAACCAGCGGCTCAGCAATGCCGTCAACGGAACGAACCCACCGCAGGATCCCGCCACCCCCATCATGATGCCGATCGTCAAGTAGAACTGCCACAACGCGCCGGCGCGGGACGCGAGCGCGGCGGCGGCAATTGCGAGCACGATGCCCAGCAACATGATCCGGACCGGACCCCAGCGGTCGGACAATACGCCCGTAACGGGGCCGGCGACGCCGACGATAAAGAAAGTAAAGGAATAGACGCTCGACACCTGCGCCCGGCTCCACCATGAAGGGGCAGCAGGAACACGGCATAGGCTTCCTGCATGCCGCGCGCCGCCGCGTAGCACGCGAAACAGAGCGCCAGCATGCCGAGCGCCATGCGTCCTGACGGGGAATTTGAAATCAATCGGGATACCATGAGCGAGTCGCAATCTATAACGGCTGACCCGCCGCCGCCAGCGTCCGCCGCCAGTGGTTGCAAGGCGTGTTTCCCAGGCCGGTCATGACGACTACAATGGTCGCGGAATAATTCCGAGGAGGTTGTTATGAGCGCCATTGTCCTGTTTGTGGAATTGGAAATCGCCCCCGGCCGCCGCGATGAATTTGTCGCCCGCGGACGCCGGCATCGCGACAATGTGTTGAAGAACGAACCGGACTGCCAGCGCTTCGATATCTCGGTTCCCGACGATACGGAAAACACGGTGCGGCTGTATGAAGTCTATGCCGATCAGGCGGCGTTCGATCATCACATGGGGACGTCCTACATGGCGGAATACCGCGCCGATACCGGCGACATGGTTGCAAGCCGCGTCCTGACCAAATCCGTTCTGCAAAACGAATAGAACATGACCGCGCCGAACGCCCCCCGAGAGAAGGAGTTCGCCTGGCCCGGGCCGGACAATTCCCGCGTGCCGTTTTGGGTATATTCGGACCCCGATATCCATGCCCGCGAACAGCGGCTTCTGTTTCAGGGCCCGACGTGGAATTTCCTGTGTCTCGAAGCCGAAATCCCCAACCCGGGCGACTACAAGACTACTAATGTCGGCGATGCGCCGATCATCGTGACGCGCGATGCGGACGGCGCGGTCAACGCCATGGTCAACCGCTGCGCCCACAAGGGCGCGCTGATCTGCTACAAGCCACGCGGCAATGCTGGCGAACTGACCTGCATCTATCATAATTGGGTTTATGATTTGGGCGGCAATCTGACTGGCGTCGCGTACCAGCGCGGCGTGCGTGGCAAGGGCGGCATGGAGGACGATTTCGACGCCGCCGATCACGGGCTGCAGCGTCTGCGGGTCGAAATTTACTGCGGTATGATCTTCGGCAGTTTCTCGGACGCAACGCCGCCATTTCTGGATTATATCGGCCCGGAAAGGCAGGCTAATATCGACCGGGTCATGATCAAGCCGTTGAAAGTGCTTGGTTATCACAGCCAGTTCCTGCCCCATAACTGGAAGCTCTATGTGGAGAACACCAAGGATTCGTATCACGCGACCCTTTTGCATGTGTTCCACAACACGTTCGGCGTGGTCCGTCTGACCATGGGCGGCGGCGTCAAGATCGGCGCGCAGGGCTGGCATCATCTCAGCTACACCGAACGCGACCCGGAAATGGAAAAGACCGCTACAAACGAAAAAACCCGCTCGCTCCAGGACCAGTACAGCCTGGAGGACGCCGCCATGATGGAGCACAGGCTGGAGCTCGGCGACAACATCACCAATGCGATCCAGACCGTGTTCCCGACCATGGTGATCCAGCAGATTCTCAATACCATTGCCGTGCGTCAGCTGGTGCCGCGCGGCGTCGATGGCTGCGAATTGCTCTGGACCGTACTCGGTTTCGAGGATGACGACGCGGAGATGACGGAGCTGCGGCTCAAGGTGAATAATCTGGTCGGCCCGGCCGGCTACATCTCCATGGAAGACGGCTGCGTCGGAAAATTCGTGCAGGAAGGCGCGCAGGCCGACCCGGACGCCGAAACCCTGATCCGCATGGGCGGGCGCGCGGTCGAATCGATCGAAGGGTCCCGGGTCACCGAGGCCGCCGTGCGCGGGTTCTGGAAAGGCTGGCGCGAGTGCATGGAGATTTGATGGCCAATCTGATGGAAAATTTAGACCTCATCCGCCAGCATCGCGTCGAAGCCCTGATGACCGAATACGCCCATTGCATCGACGACGACCGGTTGGAAGAGTGGCCGGATTTTTTTATTGAAGACAGCGTCTATCGAGTGGTCACCCGGGAAAATCACGAATTGGGCCTTCCCATGGGTTTGATCTATTGCGACGGCAAGGGCATGCTCAAGGATCGGATCTCGGCGCTGCGCACCGCCAATATCTACGAGCCCCACACCTATCGCCATATGGTCGGCGCGGTAAACATTATCGGCGATGACGGCGAAGGGTTACGCGTGCATTCCAATTTCACCGTGATCCGCACCATGCATGACGGCGATATGTCGGTCTTCGCCTGCGGAAGATATCTCGACCGGATTACCGAGCGGGACGGCGCGCTCAAATTTTCCGAGCGCTTTGTCATTCTCGATTCGAGACGGGTCGACACCCTGATGGTCATTCCCATCTGACCTCAAACAAGAGAAATTCATCCATGAATGCACATTGGGAACCGCCTCGGAATCTGTCGCGCGAAGAACTGGTCACAATGTCCGACGCCATGCTTGGCCGGCCCGACCTGGCGATCGAGGAAACCGAAACTATCGAGCGCATCGAGTCCCTCGGGCTCGAATGGGATGTCGGCGCCATGGTTTATGCGCCCCGCGATCTCGCCGATTACGCGACCGGCCGGGATGGCCGCCACATCGCCATGTTCGTATTGCATGGCGGGTCCGGCGATTACAGGTCCATGGAGCGCCTCTGCCGGCTTTTGTCCGGCAAGCTCGGCTGCAAGGTGGTCAGCATGACCTACCCGGGCCGGCTATATCTGAACGATCCGAGCCGCGACTGGCCCGGCGACACAATCGCCGGCGATGGCCCCGACAGGAAGGTGCGCACGCCGATCTGGCTTCGCGGGGAAGAAATCACAAGCGATCAGTATGAGCTGATAGAGGATACAGCCCTGCGGGCGCGCTACGGCACCAGGCTGCTGGCGCGAGCGCGTCCCGGCACGAAATTTTATGACCGCATGGCGAGCTGGCCCGCGGCGTTCGAGGACGCCATGAAACATTTTTGCCGTGAATTGCTGCCCCAGGATCTCTACTCGATCTATGTCCACGGCCATTCCACCGGCGGGCCGTTTGTCCACATGCTGACCCAGCGGGTCGACAACATCGTGGGCGTCGTGGGCATCGAAAACTCGCCCTTCGCCAATATCTACCGCGCCATGATCGGCTATGAATGGCCCGGACCGTTCAATGAACTCTCGATCCGCACCTGGCGCGATCTGGCCCGCTATAAGGGGGCCGAGGTGCGCAGCCTGGAGGGCGAAGACGGGTTGATGCGTCTGCCGTGGGTGATGGAGGAAGTCTTCGAGGCATGGGATGAGGTGAAAGACCGGCCCCAGTTCAAGGCGGAATACCCGATGCATTACGCCAGCAAGCCCGGATTGACCGCCGCCGCCCGGGCGAGCGCGAAACGGCTCGGTCTGGACGACGCGGACACGCAATCCTTGGTCGCGCGCTATCTTGGATTTTGCCATGAACTGTCCGGCCCGGACGTCAGGCCGGTGCCGCCGATCCTGCTCAGCATCTGCAAGCACAGCCGGGACCACACGGCGACGGCTTACGCAAATTCAGTCATCCCGATGTTCGCGCGGATTGATCCCGCGCCCAAGGTTCGCGTGGTCCAGCTCGGGACCGGAACGCATCATTACGAGAAAGCCGAGGACAGCCTGCCTATGGGGCTGGTTGCGCCGGTCGCCGAGCTTTGGTTCGAGGCGATCATGAAAGGATATTACAATGGCTGAGCATATTGACGGACCCCTCTATTACGAACGCCTCGGCCGCACCGGGCCAGTGATCGCCTTCGTGCATCCCAACCCGATGGACCAGTCGTGCTGGATCTACCAGATGGCCCATCTGTCGACCTGGTATCGCTGCATCGGCATCGACATCCCGGGCTATGGCCGCTCGCCCACCGCCCGGGACGGGCTGACCACCAATGACATGGCCGTCGCCTGCTGGGAGGCGATCGACGAGGCGCTGCCGGGCGAGGATGCGATCCTGGTCGGATGTTCGGTCGGCTCGCAGGTTTTGCCCTATATGTATCATCACCGGCCCGACAAGACGGCGGCGCTGGTGCTGGCCGGCGCCGGCTACAACCCCGATAAGGAATTCGTGCAAAAACGCATCGACGCCTACACCAAGAATGGCATCGAGTATCGCTGGGCCTATACGTTCGAGGATTTCAGCCCCGCCTTCCGCCCCGGGCCGATGGCCCATTATTTCGCCGATCTGTTCGCCCAGCGCAACGAGACCGCCGATCTGGATACCATCATCCGGCAGTTCAAGGCGCTGCAACAGCCGGAGCGCGACGGCCATTACGAAGAGATCGAAAGCCCAACCGTGATCCTGACCGGCAGCGAGGACAATTCGCACCCGCGCGCCTTCGCCCTGCAGGACCGGATTCCCGGCAGCGAGTTGCACACGCTCCCGGGCGCCGGCCATGCCTGCCAGATTGAACAACCCCGGCTGTTCAACCGCCTGATGATCGAATTCCTCGACCGCAACGGCCTGTTTCCCGGAAAACGATAGGTACCAGCATGTTCTCCACCGAGTGGGAGACCTCGAAGCGCGA
The DNA here is from genome assembly GCA_036339495.1 of Pseudomonadota bacterium. GTDB lineage: Bacteria > Pseudomonadota > Alphaproteobacteria > MPNO01 > MPNO01 > CALGIA01. The sequence continues at coordinate 9,247 of JAYZAW010000019.1, forward strand.
ATTCGACGTCGCGATCGAACGCGATTTCCGCATTTTGGTCGGCGAGGGAATCACGCTCGATTCCGATCTGTTCCGCCCCGACGCGCCGGGCAAATTTCCCGTCATCCTGTGCGCCCACCCATACAACAAGCAGGCCCAATCGACCCCCATGCTGCCCGAGGGGGTTTCGTACCGCCGCGCCTTCATCGAATCCGGCAATTTCAATTTCTATGTGCGGCGCGGCTACGTGATGGTGATCATGAATATCCGCGGCACCGGTGCGTCCGACGGCGTGTTCGCCAACCGCAATCCGGACCGGCGGACCATCCAGGATATTTACGACGCCATCGAATGGCTTGCTGGGCAGGAATGGTGCGACGGCAATGTGGGCATGATGGGGGTGTCATATCTGTCGGTGGTGCAAAAGCGCGTCGCCGCTCTGAAGCCGCCCCATCTGAAAACCATCTTCGCATTATTTGGCTGGACCGAGGGCTCCCGCGATCTGTTTTATCACGGCGGCATTTTCTCCCATGGTTTCTTCTCAAGCTGGATCCGCAACCGGGGGCCGGGCATGCGCGTCGACAAGGACCTCAAGGCAATCATGGGGGAAGAGGAATATTCGGCCGCGCTGGCCAAATTGCGCGGCGACCGGGAATTGATGGGCGTGCCGTTCCTGGCCGAGGCGATCAACAACCCCGAAACCAGGCTGCATCCGCTGCTGCTCGAAGTGCTGATGCGTGAACTGGACGACGACTGGCACCGGGAGCGCGCCGTGGATTTTTCCACTGATGACCC
>JAYZAW010000020.1:0-7647 GCA_036339495.1 Pseudomonadota bacterium
ATCGAATTCGTAACCTCGATAAAGTCCGCGATCGGCACGCCTCCGGCGACAAACCGCGCCATCCAGCCGGTACGCGCATGCAAGACCCTGTCATCGGCCGTGACTTCCAATGTCGCCATGGCGAATACCCCCCACACCCGGAAAAAACCAAGTTTACGACTGCAAATTAGATGAGTCTATGCGGGGCGCGTGACTATAATGGGGCGCCATAGAACCATGTGAAAATTCTCAATTAGGGCATCCATCAATGGCTGACGTACAATTTTTTAAGACAGACGTGGCGATCATCGGGTCGGGCGGCGCCGGCATCGCCGCCGGCATCGAGGCGCGCGCCGCCGGCGCAACCGTCCTCGCCTTCGAAAAAGCCGCCGAACCCGGCGGCGCGGCGATCATTTCCGGCGGCGGCTGCTGCATGGTGGGCACGCCCATCCAGGAACAGTTCGGCATCAAGGACAATCCCGATCTGGCGTTCGAGGACTGGGTCAGATGGGGCGGTCCGTCGGTCGATGAAGTTTGGGCGCGGTACTATATCGAACACACCCTGCACGACCTCTATCACTGGGCCGAAGATCTGGGCGTCGAATGGATCGACATGAAGGACCAGGAAGGCAACAGGGCCGACCGATGGACCCGCCCGAAGGGAAACGGGCTCGGACTCATGACTCATATGATCGACGGGTACCGCGCCAAGGGCGGTGAAATAATCTTCAACACGGACATCACCAAGCTGACCTTGGAAGACGGGCGTTGCACCGGTTTCGAAGGCGTCAATTCCGAAACCGGCGCGCCGGTGAAGGTTACGGCGAAAGTCGTGGTGGTATCGACAGGCGGTTTCAACTCCAACATCGAAATGGTGCTGGAGGCCCGACCCGATCTCAAGGGCGAACGGATCATGGAAGGGTCGGGCCGCGGCTCGACCGGCGACGGCCACAAGATGCTCGGCGCCGTCGGCGCGCGGCTGACCCACATGGATCACGTCTGGTTCTATTGCTACGCAACCCCCGACTACAAGGAAGGCAACCAAAGCCGCGGCATCGTCTGCCGTCACATCCCGGGCTATATCTGGGTCAACCAGCAGGGCAAGCGGTTCCATAATGAATCGCTGTCGGGCGGCAACTCGGCCAGTCCCGCGCTGCTGGCGCAATCGCCGCGCCATAGCTGGGCCATCGTGGATACGTCCATGAAGGTCACGCTGGAGCTTGCCGACCCCTATTACCGGGACGGCGACAAGATCAACCGGGAAAAGGTCGAGGAACTGCTGCGCAACTCGCCCTTCGTCAAGCGGTCGGATACCCTGGAAGGGCTGGCCCAGGAAATCGGCGTCGATGCCGCAACCTTCACGGGGGAAATCGAACGCTACAATAAAGCCGTCGCCGACGGTCTCGACCAAGAACCGGCATTCGGTAAACCCCTCAAGCAATCGAAACAGTTCGACACGCCGCCCTACTTCGCGATCCAGTTCTTTCCGGCGGCGCGCAAGAATTTCGGCGGCGCCAAGACCGACATCAAATGCCACGCGCTCGACAAGCATTTCGAACCGATCCCCGGCCTGTTCGCGGCCGGCGAGGTCGCGGGCATGGCGGGCGGCCACATCAACGGCAGCGCGGGCCTCGAAGGCACCATGCTCGGCCCGTCGATTTTCAGCGGCCGCGTCGCCGGCGGCTGGGCGGCCCACGAGGCGGGCCACGGCGACGGATTTGTCGGCAAGCCCAATCGCCCCTGAGAAACGCGCATGAAAACGGTCCTCATTCGCAAAACAGGCGGACCGGAAGTCCTTGAATATGTGGACGCTCCGGACCCCGTTGCGGGACCCGGCCAAGTGGTCGTAAAGGCTCACGCCATGGGCGTCGGCTGGCCCGATATTCTGATCCGCAAGGGCGTCTATCAATGGATGCCGCCGCTGCCCGCCAGTCCGGGCAGCGAGATGACCGGCCGGATCGAAAGCATCGGCCCGGAAGTCACCGGCCTCGCCGAGGGCCAGGCAGTCTTTGTTCACGCCCGCGAATTGCCGCAACGCGGCGGCTGCTATGCGGAAAAAATCGCGATGCCCGCCGACACGCTTCATCTGCTCCCTCCGGATACCGATCTGGACGCGGCGGCGGGTTTGGGAAATTTTCAGGTCGCCTGGGGATTATTGCGGGAATCGGCGCAAGGTTTCGATCCCAAAACCGTGCTGATCACCGGCGCGGCCGGCGGTGTCGGCAGCGCGGTGGTGCAACTCGCCAGGCATTTCGGATTGCGCATCATCGGCACGATCAGTTCGGATGAAAAGGCCGCCTTCGCGCGCGATCAAGGCGCCGATCATCTGATCAACTACAAGACCGAAAACGTGGTCGAGCTGGTTTTGGAACTGACCGATGGCAACGGGGTCGATCTGGCACTCGATCATCTCGCCGGGCCGGGGTTCGAAGACAATTTCAAAATACTGGCGCCCTGGGGAACGGTGGTGTCCTTCGGCGACCAGAACGGGATGCCGCCGGCTGAATTTATTCCGCCATACGCAACAGCGCCGGAAAATGCATGGGTCTGCGCTGGTTCTCCATGCATGTGTATGACAATGACCGCGACAAACGACGGCGCATCGTCGGCGAGCTGATCGAGCTGTTGGCGAAATCCGCGATCCGTCCGCGCGTCGCCGCCCGCCTGCCTTTGGCCGACGCCGCCGAGGCGCAGCACTTGGTGGAAAGCGGCCAGGCGCTTGGGCGGGTCATTCTGAAACCCTGACGCGATAACGTTGAATCCGCCCGTCGGATATGACAGCTTTCCGTCAGTTAAATTTTTATGCACGGGTACATCGCAGTGACGCAGATCAGCATCCAGTTTGTTCCAGACCGCCGGCCGGATAACGAAGGATCGTTTCAATGACGGATGTCCAGACATCGCTGACATTCGCCGTGAAACAGGACACCAAGCCCTATTTCAACAGCTCCGCGCTGACCGGCGGATTGCCGGAAATCTTTTTCGAGACTGAGGATTGCTTCGTGGACATCCGCGACATGCGCCCGGTCGCCGGCGATTTGTCCTTGGAGCGGCAGGGATTCGTTTTGCTGGACAACGAAACCTCGGTCGATGACCTCTATGACGATGAGGCGGTCGAGCGCGTTTATAACCGCGAAATCGAGAACCTCCTCAAAGCCTATACCGGGGCCGACCGGGTGGTGATTTTCGATCACACGCGCCGATCCGACAACACCGACGGCGCGTCCAACCCGGATGGGCCGCGCGGACCCGCCGGCCGCGTGCATGTTGATTACACGCCGACTTCGGGACCGGCGCGCGCGCGCGACGCCATCGGGAATAAGGAATATGACTGGGTGATGAACAGCAGCGGGCGTCTGATGCAGATCAATGTCTGGCGGCCGATCAACGGGCCGGTCAAGCGGACGCCGCTGGCTCTCGCCGATGCGATGTCGATCGATGCAGGCGAAATGCTTCTCACCGACCAGATATTTCCCGATCGGATCGGCGAAATATACCAGCTCGCCCATGCCGCCGGGCAGGTGTGGTATTGGGCGCCGGAAATGCGCCGCGACGAGATTCTGTTGATCAAGGGCTGGGACAGCACGGAGGACGAACACAGCAGATATTCCGCGCACGGCGCGTTCAACCTGCCCGGTCAATCCCCCGATGATCCGCCGCGCGAAAGCATCGAGACCCGCACCTATGTGATTTTCGACAGATAGTTTCCCATGAGCAGGACTCTGATTAAATGCGGCTGGCTGGTCACCATGGATCCCAAGCTGGGGGAAATGGAAAACGCCGAGCTTTTGTTTGACGGCGGCGAGATTGCCGCGATCGGCCATGATCTCAACGCCACGGCCGACGACATCATCGATGCGAGCGAGATGATCGTGATGCCTGGGCTGGTAAATGCGCATATCCATAGCTGGCAAGCCCAGCTGCGCGGAATCGGATCGGAATGGATGACGCCGCAATATATGAAAAACATCCATTCAGGCCTGGCCCTGCATTATCAGGCCGACGACAATTACATCGGCAATCTGGTCGACGATCTGGCGCAAATCGACGGCGGCGCCACCACGGTCATGGATTGGAGCCACAATATCCGCGATCTCGAAATGGCGGAGCGCTCGATCGACGGCCACGAGGACTCCGGTATCCGCTGCCTCTATGGCCATGGCACGGTGAAGCCGCCGACCAAGCCGGGCGACAGGCCGTTCAGTGAAATCCCCCATCCGCGCGATCGTGTCGAGGCATTGCGCAAGGGAAGGCTTGCGGACGACGACGGTCGGGTCACGCTGGCAATGGCGATTCTGGGGCCCGATTATTCAAGCTGGGACGTGGTGACCCAGGACCTCGCCCTGGCGCGGGAATTCGGGCTGGTGTCGTCGTCCCATTCGGCCAAGCCGGAAAACAGCCAGAACCCCGGCGGCTATGCAAGGCTCGCCCGCGAAGGCCTGATCGGGCCGGATCATAACGTGGTGCACGGGGTCTATTTTACCGACGACGACGTCAGGGCGGTGATCGATTGCGGCGCCTCGATCACCTCGACCTGCCTGACCGAAATTCATCATCACTGGCCGGGTCCCGTGGTCAACCGGGTACGAAAATTCGGCGGCATGCCGTCGATCGGGATCGATGTGGAGCCCGTGGTGCCGGGGTCCATGTTCCGCGAAATGCAGGCCGCGCTGTTGTATCTGCGCGCTCAGGAACTGCGCGCGGCCGCCGAGGATAATGGCAAGCAACCGGAAAGCAATCCGGTTAAATCCCGCGAAGCGCTTGAATGGGCCACCATCGGCGGCGCCCGCGCGCTGATGATGGAAGACAAAATCGGCTCGCTGAAACCCGGCAAAAAGGCCGATATCGTGATGCTGCGGGCCATGGATTCCAACATGTGGCCGGTCCATAATCCGGTGTTTTCAATCGTCGAGCAGGCCGGCGACGGCAATGTGGACACCGTCATCATCGACGGCGTGATCCGCAAACAGGGCGGCAAATCGACCTATCCGGAGGATTTGCGGCGGCAAAAACTGGCGGACCTCAGCGCTTCGTCGGACCACATTATGAAATCGGCAGGGTTTGAGTTGACGCACTGAGCTTGGTTCCCTACATAGATATCAACGAGTTTATCGAGGTTTTGAGTATGGACGGCGGATCAGGCAGTTCCCGGACAATCACCATCAGCGACCAGGCGGCCAAGCGTATCGTGGCGCTGACGGCCGAGGGCGAACATGCCGGCTTGATGATGCGGGTAGCGGTCGGCGGCGGCGGCTGTTCGGGATTTCAATACAGTTTTACGTTCGATGATGCCGCTGGACCCGACGACAGGGTGATCGAACATATGGGCGTTTCGGTCTTGATTGACGACATGTCGCTGGATTATCTCGCCGGCGCGGAAATCCATTACGAGGAAGAGCTGATCGGGTCTTGGTTCACCGTGCGCAACCCGAACGCCAGCTCGACCTGCGGCTGCGGCACGTCCTTCGCCATCGGCTGAATAAACTCCTCATTCGATATTCGTGGCCTTCCGGCTGTTCGTACGGACAATGGCTTGCTATGGTCCGGTTACGAGCGGGCATGTAATCCGCTCGAAACAACAGTTAGGGAGTTCGACCATGGCACGCGTTCTTTCCACAAAATTCCTCGTGGCCGCCGGCCTCGCGGTTTATGTCGCGGCGGGCGCTATTGCGCCGGTGGCCGCAAAAGACCTGAAAATGGCGTTTTTCGCCAGCCCCAAGCACCCCATCTGGTCCAGATTGATGATGCCCTGGTCCAAGGCCATCACCGGCCAGGAAAGCAGCCTAAAGTTCCTGGGTTTCCCGGGTAGCCAGATCGGCGGCAGCCCGCCCGGCGCGTTCAAGCGCGTGGTCAACGGCATCGCGGATATCGAATTCGCCATGCAGGGCTATACCTCGACCGTGTTCCCGAAAACCATGATCGTGGAAATTCCCAAGCAGTGGGGTTCGCCGACGGAAGCGACCCGGGCGCTGTGGAAAATTCTGCCGACTCATCTTGCCAATGAATACAAGCGCGTCGAAGTGCTCGCCATGTGGGTCACCGATACGCCGGTCCTGATGACCAACAAGGTTGTGCGGGTGCCGGCGGACCTAAAGGGCGTCAAACTGCGCACCCCGTCGCGTGATCAGGCGGAGATCATCAAGGGTCTGGGCGCCATCCCCGTGGCGCTTCCCATGCCCGCGACCTATCAGGCGATCGAAAAGGGCGTGGTCGACGGTTCGCTGGTCGGGATCTCGGTGGTGCGAAGCTTCAAGCTCGCCGAAGTGGTGAAGAACTATGTCATCGATCTGCCGATGGGCTATTCGCCGCAGATGATCGTGATGAACAAAAAGGTCTATGCCGGGCTCGGCGCGGCGCAGAGAAAAGCGATTGACGCCAATCGCGGCCTGACCTGGAGCCTGCGCGCCGCCAAGCTGTACGAGAATGCCCGCAAGGGCGGCCTCAAGCTGGTCAAATCACGCAAGGACACCAACATCACCAAGCTGACCGCAGCGGAGAAAAAATTGTGGGATGACCGCATCGGTAAGATCGCCGAGGACTGGGTCACCCGCTTCGAAAAGGCCGGTTTCAAGGACTACCGCAAGATGTTGGCGGATTACATGTCGAAATAGCGGTCGGACCCTGATCACCATTAGGCTCCAATTTCGATGTTGTCGAAAGACCACGCACTGGTCCGTGTGACGGACAAAGCAACGACCGCCTCGGCCTTTTTAGCCGGGGTGGTCCTGTTTGGGCTAATGCTGTTGACCGCCGCCGATGTCGGGTCACGATATTTTCTGAATGCGCCGCTCAATGGCGTGGTTGATCTGACCCGGTTCTCCGTATTGATCATGACGTTTCTCGGGTTCGCCTATTGCGGATTTCGCGGCGCGAATGTGGTTATCGAGCTATTGTTCAACCAGCTCGGACCCCGCGTGCAAACCGGGCTGAAACGGCTGGCAAACGCGCTCGGCTGCCTGCTGTTCTCGGTGATTGCGTGGCGCTCCGTCGTCCAGTCCGTCGATGTCCGTGAATTCAACGAGACATCGCAGCTTTTGACGATCCCCTATTGGCCGTTTTATGTTCTCCTTGCCTTCGGCGCCACGCTGTTCGCGTGGGTCCTGCTGCTCCGGATCTTCGTCGAACTGCCGGAAGAAAACGATGTCCAGGAGGACGAGTCTTGAGCCCTCCCGTCATCGGCATCTTCGGACTCGCCGCGATGTTTCTCATGATTTTTCTGCGGGTGCCGATCGGCGTTGCCCTGGGGCTGGCCGGGGCCGGCGGCTATTGGGCGTTGAGCGGGCTGGAGCCAACCCTCAATCTGCTCGGCAGCATCCCGTTCGAGACGGTCTATAATTACGATCTGTCGATCATCGCGCTGTTCGTTCTGATGGGCAATTTCGCCATGGTGTCGGGCATGAGCCGAGATCTCTACGACATGGCGCGCAGTCTGGTCGGCCACTGGCCGGGCGGATTGGCATCGGCGACGATCGTCGGCTGCGCCGGTTTCGCCGCCGTGTCGGGGTCCAGCCTGGCGTCGGCGGTGACCATGGGCCGCGTCGCCCTGCCCGAGATGAAACGCTATAATTACGACGCCAAGCTGGCGACCGGCTGCGTCGCGGCCGGCGGCACACTGGGCATTCTTATTCCGCCCAGCACCGGATTCATCATTTACGCCCTGCGGACCGA
>JAYZAW010000021.1:0-6214 GCA_036339495.1 Pseudomonadota bacterium
AAGGTCGATGGCGGCTGGGTGTTGACCGGCCGCAAGATTTTCGCGTCCCTGTCGGGAGCCGCCGATTACTACGGCATTCTCTGCACCGAGGATAAACCGGACCGGGCCGTGACCGACACTTTGTTCCTGGGGGTCGCCGCCGATGCGGACGGGCTGGAGATCACCGGACCGTGGGATCCGGTCGGCATGCGCGCCACCGTGTCGCGCACGCTGGTGCTGAATGAGGTCTTCGTTCCCGACGAGATGATGCTGATGCCGCGCGGGCTGTACCATCAGGCGGCGCGGCGCTGGCCGCACATGTTCATGACCCTGTGCCCGACTTATCTCGGCCTCGCGCGGGCGGCGTATGATTTCACGGTGCGCTATCTGCGCGGCGACGTCGATGGCGTGAATGTCCGTCGCCGCATGTATTCGACCAAGCAGATCGCGGTCGCTGATATGTTCGTCAAGCTGCAGCAGGCCGAGGCGATTTTTGCCATGGCGGTCTCGGAAGCGCGGGTCGATCCGCCCAAGCAGGCCCGGCTGCGCGCCTATGCCGCGCAATACACCGTGATGGAAACCTCGAACGACATCTGCCGTTTGGCGATCCGTACCTGCGGCGGCCAGTCGATGCTGAAATCCCTGCCGCTGGAGCAGTATTACCGGGATTCGCGGCTCGGTTCGCTGATGCTGCCCTGGACCGCCGAGCTCTGCATCGACCGGCTCGGCCGTGAGTCCCTGTACGAACCCGGCGAGAGCGACGATTAATCGGGCTTATTCGGTCCGCACCAGCGAATAACGCCCGTCTTCCGCCAGGCATTCCGCCACCGGCAGTCCGAGTTCCTTGCGCACTATATTCGTACCTTGCACCAGCGAGATCATTTTGTAGCGGGCGTGACGGCGGCTCATGCCCTCGCGTCCTATGCCGCAATCGGACGAAATGATCAGCCGTCAGCGGGAATGTGTTTCAGCGCTTCGCGGATATGGTGGGCGATTTCATCGGGCCGTTCGACTTGCAGCGAGTGATGATCGATCACGCCGATCGCCACTTTCATATCGGTGATCGCCGCGCCGATGGCTTCCAGGTCCATCATGCCCGAGCTGCAGGACTCAAACGTGATTACATCGGCGTCCACCATGTTCAAATATTCCAGCGACGGTGCGTAGCTCTGGACTTCCAGGAACATGCGTTGCTGCGACGGGTTACCCCAGCAGGTGTGACACCAGACCTCAGTCTTGTCGCGCAGCCCCTTGACGGTGTTGTTGAATATTTCGGCCAGCTCCTTCATGCCGAGTTTGCCGAAGATGTCGCCGCGCACCGGCACCATGTGGATTTGCGGTTCCTCGAGCTGAATGATCGGACAGCCGGCATCGGCCAGTTCGTGGAGTTCCTCATTTATCGCGTCGCTTAGCGCGGTAAGGCGCTTCACCGGATCCTTGTAAAATTTGTCGTCGACCGCCACGGCCAATATTTCCGGCGTGATGGTGCCGAACTTGACCGGCTTGTTGGTCATGCGTTGGGCGGTCTTCCACATGCTGGTATATTGCAGATCGCCGGGCCCCACGGGGCCGGTGATGCCTGGCATGACCCGCGCTTCGAGATAATCATGCAGAATATGGCCCATGGGAAAGCCGACGCTGCCGGTGCGAAACACGGCTGGGTCGGGGATTCCTTTGTCGAAACCGTCCATGTGAAACAGCGGATAGCTGGTCCAGCTTTGCCCGCCGATCTCCTCATCGTAATGGGCGTCGCCGTCGGTGCAGATATCGATCCCGGCGACTTCCTGTTCGCGCAGATAGACCGACACGGCGTCGACATATTGTTCGCGGAAGCGAGAATCGACCATCGCCTGCATGAAGGTCCGGGTGCCGAGATTTTCCCGGAACCAGTCGGGCCGCGGCAGGGATCGGGGGAAACGTTGTTGGCAGCATGATATCCGCGGTTGCGCGATACATGACGTGTCCCCCCGAATGATGGCTTTACGTTGGCCGTGATCTTGTCAGAGACGTATTTGATTGGCAACGTTCCTTGACAGAGCCGCCGCCGGACCCTAATCACCTTCAATGTCTGAAATCGTGCGCCGCAAGGGCGCCATGATTGCGTTACTGCTCACCGTGTTTATCGATATGGTCGGGTTTGGGATCATCATTCCGTTCATGCCGTTCTGGGCCGAGCATTATGATGCCACGCCTGACATGGTGACGCTGCTGTTCGCGACCTATTCCGCGGTCGCGTTCGTCTTTTCCTTCCTGTGGGGCTGGGCCAGCGACCGATGGGGACGGAAACCGGTTCTGCTGTTGAGCCTGATGGGCTCGGTGATGTCGTTCCTGTGGCTCGGCTTCGCCGACGCGCTGTGGATGCTGTTCGCCGCGCGCGCGCTCGGCGGTGTGTTCGGCGCCAATATCACGGTTGCCCAGGCCTATATCGCCGATGTTACCGAGCCGGAAGACCGCGCCAGGGGCATGGGCTTGATGGGCGCGGCGTTCGGCATGGGTTTTGTGATCGGCCCCGCGATCGGCGGATTGCTCGCCGGACCCGATGCCGCCAATCCGGATTTCCGTACGCCGTTTCTGGTCGCCGCCGGAGTCTCGTTCGTCGGTGTCCTGACGGGACTGATATTCCTGCGCGAACCCGATCGTCATCGCCCGCCGGAAACATCGCGCAATCTGATACAGCGGCTGCGGTCGTTCGCGCTGGTAATCGCGCATCCGGCGGTCGCGATGCCGGTGCTGGTGCTGGTCATCATGGGGTTCGCCATGGCCGGGCTCGAATCAACCTTCGCGCTCTGGACCGAACGGGCCCACGGTTGGGGGCCGCGCGAAACCGGGTACTTCTTCGGCTTCATCGGAATCATGCTGGTCATTGTGCAAGGCGGCATTGTGGGCAAGGCGGTCCGCCGCTTCGGCGAAGCCCGCGTCGCGCCGTTCGGCGCGTTCGCCATGATGATCGGTATTGGCATGGTGCCGTGGTGTTCGAGCGTTGAGTTGATTTTGATAAGCGGCGCGCTGATCGTGCTCGGATACGGGCTCGGCAATCCGTCGCTCAACGGGCTGGTCTCGCGCAACGCGCCGGACCATATTCAGGGCGCGGTGCTGGGCGCATCGCAATCGGCGCAGGCGCTGTGCCGGGTGTTCGGCCCGATTACCGCCGGCGCGCTGTTCGCCGCCTTCGGACCCGACATGCCGTATTATGTTGGCGGCGCGATCCTGGCCGTTGCCGGCCTGGCGGCGCTACGTTTAAAACAACCCGCTGACGAATCCTAATCGCAGGGCGGGGTCCGTCGCACGGATCACTCCGTCGGGCCCGCTTTGCGAAGGCCTTCGATCAGCCGCCGGGTTTCGCGTTCGCTTTGTATTCCATGCAGATTTCCAAGGTCCTCAATCCATTGATTTGGAAATTCTCGCCGTACCTCCTCCAGATGCGGCTTGGCTTGTTCGATTTGGCCCAGTTGAGCATGGGCGGCGGCCCAAACCGCGTGACGAAATCCTCCAACGGCGCCGCCGCGGTCGTCGTTTCGCCGGTATGCGTCGATGGCGTCTTGATCGCGCCCCGCGAGGTAGGAAACGCGTCCAAGGAGATTCAAATACGGCCCCTCGACATATTGCGGAACCAGGCGCAGCGCCGTCTGCGTGGCGTCGCACGCCTCCTTGCCCCTACCGGCCCACATCAGGCAGCGCGCCAGTCAGGAATGGCTGTCGGCATCACCCGGCTGCAGCACGATCGCGTTTCGCGCCGACGCCACGGCTTCCTCGTGCTGACTGGAGGCGGAGTATGAAAGGCCGAGCGCCGAATGGGAGCGGGCGAATTTCGGATCGAGCGTAATCGCCCGCCGGGCCAGGTCCATGGCCTCGGCGGCGTCTGAATCGCTGTCTTTGCTGTGACCGAACAACACCGCCAATGAATGGGATATCGATTTTCCCGCATAGCCGCCAACGAATTCCGGTTCGTTGTTGATGATGCTTGCATAAGCGCTGCGCGCCGAAGCGATGTTGGTTTGTGTTGGGGGCCAGGGTCGCGTCCGGGCGCGGAGATAGTGATCATAGGCGCTGATGCTATCGGTCGGGTTATGGGCCAGTTGCTGGATTTCCGCCGGCTTCAACGTCACGGCCAGGGCGTCGGCGACGCAGCGCGCGACCTCGTCCTGGATGGCGAAGATGTCGTCGATGTCCCGGTCGTAGCGGTCGGCCCAAAGGTGGTGATCGGTGATTGCGTCGATCAGCTGGGCGGTAATGCGCAGCCGGTTGCCCGCCTTGCGCACGCTGCCCTCCAACACGCAACGGACGCCGAGTTCGCACCCGACCTGCTTGAGCGTGACCGACTTGATTTTGTATGTGAAAGCCGAATGGCGGGCGATCACGAACAGGCCGGATATTTTCGAGAGCTCGGTGATGATGTCTTCGGTGATGCCGTCGGCAAAATATTCCTGCTCGGGATCGGCGCTCATGTTTTCGAATGGCAATACGGCGATCGATGGCTTGTCGGGCAGCGGCGGGGCGTCGTTCACATCCATTTCAACGCTCGCTGTGTTTGACAGGAGATGAATACGAAAGGCCCGCGGCGGGTTGCCGATGTTTTTGAGCCTTAGTGGCCCGAGATCATCGAACCCGACATCGAGCTTGTTGACGACCTGCTCGTGGGCGCTACCGAAAATGCAGATTCCGCCGGGCTTGGCGAGTCCTTCGAGACGTGCCGCCACATTGACCCCGTCGCCGTAGACGTCGCCCTCCTGCACGATCACGTCGCCGAGATTGACGCCGATGCGGAACGCGATGCGGCGGTCTTCGGACTGGTCGGCGTTGCGCTCGGCCATGGCTTCCTGGAACGCAACGGCGCATCGCACGGCGTCGACGACGCTGGCGAATTCGGCGAGCAGCCCGTCTCCGGTGGTCTTGACCACCCGGCCGCGATGTTCGGCGATGTAGGGCTCGATCAATTCCTTGAGATGGGCGGTGAGGGCGCCGAGGGTGCCTTCCTCGTCGTCGCCCATCAGCCGGGAAAAACCGGCGACATCAGGGCGAGAATGGCTGCAAGACGGCGCTCAATGGGTTCCTCGGCCATAACAATCCAATTGGAATCACATGGCTTATGCGCGCGATTGTATGGGGTGCTTTATCCAGTGTCCATGCGGGGCTAATCCATGCGGATCGCCTGGGCGCCGAGCTGGGTCCAGGCGACCGGCGCGCCGGCGGCCTCAATGGCTTCCTCGACCGGGACATCGGGGTCCCACAGCGCGCCGCGAAATCGCATGTTGTTGATGTGGTTCGACGCGTCAGAGGCAAGCCAGGCGACAGGCGCCGCCATGACGTCGGGCTGGACGAGTAGAGACCGGTCCACAAACACGCCGTCATCGGGAATCATTCTTGTATTTGCGCGGCCGCCCGGGACCAGCACATTGGCGGTCACCCCGGTGCCGTCAAGCTCTTCCGCCATGACAGCGGTCAGCGCCTCAAGCGCCGCCTTGGACGGACCGTAGGGGCCGATGGTCGCGCGGTACATGGTGTCGAGGCTGGTGGTGACATTGATGATACGGCCCCAACCGCGTTCGATCATTGCCGGGATCACGGTGCGCGACGTGATCAAGGGGCCGGTCGCGTTGATCAGCTGAACCCGACGCCAGATATCAGGGTCGACCTCCCAGACCTTTGCGGGCTCGTCCAGATTGCTCGGCCGGAAGGATTGCGGCCCGAGAGCGGCGTTATTGACGAGGATATCAACCGACCCGAATTTCTCGGCGGCGGCGGAAACGGCGGCGGCGACGGCAATTTCATCCGTGACGTCGGCGGAAAGCGCAATGACGCGGTCGTCGCCATGGGATTTCGCGGCGGCGTCGGTCGCTTCCCGGAGTGGTTCCGCATCCAGTTCAACGAAAGCGACCGAGGCGCCCGCATTCAACAGGCTGTTGGCCATTTCCCGCCCAAGGCCCCGGCCCGCGCCGGTGACCATCGCGGATTTGCCCGCGAGTGAGATATTCGTCATGTCGCCCCCAATTTGTTCCGGTTGATTTTTCGATCGTCTGACTGGGATCATAACGCCAAAGGCCGGGAGATTTCACGGTTTTAACGCGAGGCGTTATGTGGCGCCGTCGGAGATCTCCTGAAAAATGAGATTTTGGATTGAATTTCCGATCCTGCGCTTTGATTGATTTTAAATTTCTATAAAATTCTATAAATTAGAAATTAATTTCAAATAATTGTAACAATTTCGAAATATTGCAAGATAATTTGTATCGGTTCC
>JAYZAW010000022.1:0-3465 GCA_036339495.1 Pseudomonadota bacterium
CATGACGACCGAGCGCTGCTCAGCATGCCCGAGATGGCGCCGAAGGCGAGCCAGGGCGTCACCACCGTGATCACCGGCAATTGCGGCGTCAGCCTCGCGCCGTTGACGCCGCGCCGGGACCCGCCGCCGCCGCTCGATCTGATCGGCGACCGGGGCTGGTACAAATTCGGAACGTTCGGCGCGTATCTCGACGCGCTCGATTCCAGCCCGCCGGCGCTCAACGCGGCCTGTCTGGTCGGCCATTCGACGTTGCGGGTCGGCGCGATGGACGATCTCTCACAACCCGCGAACGACGCCGAACTGGCCGACATGCGAGACCGCCTCCAAGGCGCGCTAGACGACGGCGCGATCGGATTGTCCAGCGGCACATTCTATCCGCCGTCGGCGGCCGCGCCGACCGGGGAAGTCGCCGCGCTTGCCGAACTCGCCGGTAAAGCGGGCGGCGTATACGCGACCCATATGCGCGACGAAACCGACCATGTAATGGACAGCATCCATGAGAGCATCGAGATCGCCGAGACCGGCGATGTTCCCCTGATCATTTCCCATCACAAGGTCGCGGGGAAGGGCAATCACGGGCGGACGCTGGACACTCTGCCGCTGATCCAAGACGCCATGGAACGCCATCAAATCGGGCTCGACGTCTATCCCTACGTGGCGTCGTCTTCGATCCTGAGCGCGGCCCGGGCGGCCACGGCGGAACGGGTGCTGATCGCCTGGTCGACCAACGCGCCCAAAATGGCGGGACGCGACCTGTCCGACATCGCCCGCGATTGGGGCATCTCCCAGGACGACGCGGTCGAGCGGCTGAACCCGGCGGGCGCGGTGTATTTCCTGATGAGCGAGGACGATGTCCGCCGCGTGCTGCAATTTTCCCACACCATGGTGGGATCCGATGGGCTGCCCCACGACAGCCACCCGCATCCGAGATTGTGGGGCACTTTTCCCCGCGTTCTGGGCCATTACGCCCGTGATGTCGGGCTGTTTTCGTTGGAGGAAGCGGTGCGCCGCATGACCAGCCTGACCGCCGACCGTTTCGGCCTGACCGGACGGGGCCGGATTGCGGCGGGCGCTTTTGCCGATCTGGTGGTATTCGATCCGGAAACAGTGGCCGACGAGGCCACCTTCGACGCGCCGGCGGTCCCCGCATCGGGCATCGACACTGTGTTCGTCAACGGGCAAATCATCTGGCGCGACGGCGCGCCGACCGGGGCCCGCCCGGGACGGGCCTTGCGTCGCCAACAACTCGCAAACGATTAACAGGGAACAGGAAAATGTCTTCGTACCGTCTTTTGAATTATGGCCCCGATGCGCGGCGCGCGCGGGCCGGTCTTCTGGTCGATGACCGGGTGATTGATCTTGAAGGCGCGCTGACGGCGCGCAATGCAAGTTTCAACGCGAACACGCTCGACATATTGGAAGCCTGGGATGAGGCGCGTCCCTTGCTTGAGGCCATCGCCGCCGACGGGCCCGATGACAGCGCCAAACCCTTGGCCGATGTGCATCTTCTGGCCCCGCTGCTCTATCCGGGCGCGATCTATTGCGCGGCGGCCAATTACACCGACCATTACAACGAAATGACCATGCTGGGCGGCAAGCCGGACAAGAACGTGCTGAGCCCGTATTTCTTCCTCAAATCGCCGCGCCACACGGTGGTCGGACCGGGCGACGCAATCCCCATCCCGCCCCGGTCCATGTCGACCAAGATCGATTGGGAAATCGAAATCGGCGCGGTGATCGGCCGTCCCGCCTTTCAGGTCTCGGCCGCCGACGCGATGCCCTATGTGGCGGGCTACACCATCGTGAACGACGTTTCGGCCCGCGATCACATGAAGCGCGAGGACTGGCCGTTTTTCAGCTCCGACTGGTTCAATCAGAAGGTCTTCGACAGTTCGGCCCCGACCGGTCCCTGGATCACGCCCGCCTCGGAAATTTCCGATCCTCATGACCTCACCCTGAAAACCTGGATCAATGACGAGCTCATGCAGGATTCGTCGAGCAAATACATGGTGTTCGACATCGCCGAACAGATCGAAAGCATCAGCCGGCAGATCACGTTGTTACCGGGCGATATCATCGCCACCGGCACCTGTTCCGGGGTCGGCGGCGCGCGCGATGTCTATCTCAAGCCCGGCGACCGGATCCGCATGACCGTCGAGGGGCTGGGCACACTGGAAAACGCCGTGACGGATCCGAAATCAGGCTAAATTCGGCGGCGTCGCGGGGCGCTTGATCCTATAAATCGCTCTTCTAAGCATTGAATTGGGAGAACAGCGTGTCGGGTCTGAATATTCTCGTGGCGGGCGCCGGTCTGGGCGGGTTGGCGGCGGCGTCGAACCTGATGAAGGCCGGTCACGACGTGACCATTTATGAACAGGCCCCCGAGCTCAGCGAGGTTGGCGCGGGCATCCAGCTCAGCGCCAGTCATGTACTGAACCACCTGGGCCTCGGCGACGCCATCGCAGCTGTCTCGGTGAAGCCCGGCGCCTATGTTTTCCGGACATACGACACGGGCGAGGAAATTCACCGCTTCAGCCTGTCGGACGTGCATGAAAAGCTGCACGGCGCGCCCTATCATCAGCTGCACAGGGCCGATCTGCATGATCTGCTGGCGGCGGCTCGGCGACCGGCAATATGCTGATCGGCGCGGATGGGCTGAAATCGGTCGTGCGGTACAAGATCGCCGGAGATGTTCCGGCCACCTATACGGGCGACGCGGCGTGGCGCATCACGGTGCCGGCGGACCGCCTGCCGAAGGATTTCATGGGCCAGGTGATGTCGGTCTGGATGGGACCGGGTGGCCATTCGGTCTGTTATTATCTGCGCGGCGGCGAGATGTTCAATTTCGTCGGCTGCGTTGAAACCGACGACGTGTCGGAAGAATCCTGGACCGCCAAGTTCCCCTGGGAAAAGCTGCAATCCGATTTCGTGAGATGGCATGACGACATTCAGACCGTGATCAATCTGGCCGACAGGGATCAGTGCTTCCGCTGGTCGCTGCACACCCGCCCCGCGATCCCGACCTGGAGCACGGACCGCGTAACCCTGCTGGGGGATTCGGCGCATCCCACCCTGCCCTATCTCGCCCAGGGCGCGGTGATGGCGATCGAGGACGGCGCCGTGCTGACCCGGGCGCTCGACCAGACCGGCTCCATCTCAGACGCCTTCCAGCTTTACCAGCGCAACCGCATCGACCGCACACCCGGATCGTCAATCAATCGACCGCCAACCGGTCCTTGTTCCATCTGCGTAGCGACGAGGAGATGCGCGCCTCATTCGAGGGCCGCGACGAAGGCGCCGACCGCAACGACTGGCTTTATTCCTATAATCCACTGACTGTGGAATTGGTGTAGATTCCTGATCGAAATGTCGGCGTCCAATATGGAATCGCCTACCATCCAGCCCCTAAAAGGAACGGCAAGTGTTCGCCGAAATAATCGAAATCAGTTTGCCGTTCGGCGCGGC
>JAYZAW010000023.1:0-14137 GCA_036339495.1 Pseudomonadota bacterium
TGGATGGGCTCGCGTCGTCCAGTAATGACAATAGTGCGGTCGAAGCCGCGGTGCGCGCGAAGGTCGGGGACCTCTGCGCGCGATTCCCAGTTTATCCCGATCCATAGGTATTGGTAATGATCTCTCTGCAAAAAGACGGGAAATAACATGAAATGTCCGTTTTGCGCGTCAGACGACACGCAGGTAAAGGATTCAAGGCCGACCGAGGAAAACTCGGCGATCCGCAGGCGTCGGGCGTGCAACAATTGCGGCGCCCGCTTCACAACGTTTGAACGGATTCAGCTGCGTGAACTCACCGTGGTCAAACAGAATGGCCGCCGCGAACCTCTCGACCGCGACAAGCTTTCGCGTTCCATGAAGATTTCACTGCGCAAACGGCCGATTGATGACGAACGAATCGAAATGGTGATCAACGGCATTGTCCGCCGGCTGGAAAGTTCCGGCGAAAGCGAGATCAAATCGGAGACCGTCGGCCAGATGGTCATGGAGGCCCTGCTCAATCTCGATCAGGTGGCCTATGTGCGTTTCGCGTCGGTGTACCGGAACTTCCGTGAAGCTCGCGACTTTGAAGACTTCGTGGGCTCTTTGAGTGCCGACGACGATTGACGCCGATATCCGCTTTATGCGGATGGCGATCGCGCTGGCGCGGCGCGGCCTGGGGTCGGTTTGGCCCAACCCGGCGGTCGGCTGCGTGCTGGTGCGGGACGGCGTTGTGCTGGGCCGGGGCTGGACCCAGCCGGGCGGCCGGCCCCACGCGGAAACCGAAGCGATCCGGCGCGCCGGAAAAGAAAATGTTACCGGCGCGACCGCTTATGTCAGCCTGGAACCCTGCGCGCATCACGGCGAAACGCCACCCTGCGCCGACGCATTGATTGATGCCGGAATCGCGCGCGTTGTGGTCGGTCTCATAGATCCCGATCCAAGAACAGATGGCGGCGGCATCGACCGGCTGCGGCAAGCGGGCATTGAAATCGTCACCGGCGTCTGCGAGACCGAGGCTGCCGAAATCGCAGCTGGATTCGTGGCCCGCATGACCCTGTCCCGGCCCATGGTAACCCTGAAATTCGCGACGTCGCTGGATGGCCGGATCGCCACCCGGACCGGCCATAGCCAATGGATTACCGGGGAGATTTCCCGCGCTTTCGGCCATGGGTTGCGCGCCGGGCATGACGCCATTCTGGTCGGCGCCGGAACCGCGCTCGCCGACAATCCTTCGCTGACCTGCCGTCTTCCCGGGCTCAGCGATCGGTCGCCGGTGCGCGTCGCCATCGATGGCGCCGCACCGTTGCCGTTGACCCATGAATTGATTGCCGGCGCGGCGTCAACGCCGAGCTGGATCCTGTCGCCCTCCGGCCGGGCGGCGACGCGGCGGCGGGACTATGACGAAACGGACGTCGAGGTGGTGGAAATCGCTTCGGAAAACTCCTCTGACGAAGAGGTGCTCGACCGGGTCGACCTCCGGGAAGGGTTGCGGGTTCTTGCCGGGCGCGGTATCACCCGGCTACTGGTTGAAGGCGGTGGGCGTGTCGCTGCGTCGCTGTTGCGCCTGGGGCTGATTGACCGAATGGTTTGGTTCCGCGCGCCGTGCATCATTGGCGGTGACGGATTACCGGTGGCGGCCGGTTTCGACGTTGATATGCTCGACCAGGCGCCGGGCTTCATACGGCTTTCGACTCGCGTCTCGGGGGACGATATCATGGATTTCTATGTCCGGGACCACGTCGGCGGAGCGTAAGGGAAAACAATGTTTACCGGTATTGTCTCGGATCTTGGAAGGGTGCGATCGATCGAACAGCGCGGCGATACGCGTGTCGAGATCGAGACCTCGTATGACACATCGGACATTAATATCGGCGCCTCGATCGCCTGCTCCGGACCGTGTCTGACCGTCGTCGATAAGGGGCCCGGTTGGTTTGCGGTCGAGGTTTCGGCGGAAACGCTGGCGCGCACGACCTTGGGCGGCTGGGAGGCCGGTGCGCGGGTAAATCTGGAACGCGCAATGCGGGTCGGTGAGGAACTCGGCGGGCATATCGTTTCAGGTCATGTGGACGGCGTCGCTGAAATTGTGAGCGCCCGGGAGGAAGGCGACAGTGTCCGATTCCAATTCGACGCGCCGGCTGATTTCGCGTCCTATATCGCGTATAAGGGTTCGGTCGCGCTCGACGGGGTGTCGTTGACGGTGAATTCGGTTGAAGGCAACAGCTTTGGCGTCAATATTATCAGTCACACCCGCGAACACACCACGTTCGGGGTGCTAAAGACGGGTGACAGGGTTAATCTGGAAGTCGATACAATCGCGCGCTATGTCGCGCGTCTGATGGAGAAAGAATAGGCGTGTCCGACGAATTCAAAACAGTCAGCAAAAGCGATATCGCCGCGGCGGCGTCAAACCGTGACGATGAATTTCTGTCGCCGATCGAGGATGTGATCGAAGATATCCGTAATGGCCGCATGGTGATCCTGGTCGATGATGAAGGCCGCGAGAACGAAGGCGATCTCGTGATCGCCGGCCAGATGGCGACGCCGGAGGCGGTCAACTTCATGGCCAAATTCGGCCGTGGGCTGATTTGCCTCGCCATGACCGGCGAACGGGTCGACCATATCGGCTTGAAGCTGATGGTTCAGGATAACCAGGCGCCCTATCAAACGGCATTTACCGTGTCCATCGAGGCGCGGGACGGGGTGACCACCGGGATCTCCGCACCGGATCGATCGCGGACCATCGCGGTCGCGATCGATCCGTCGAAGGGCCCCGAGGATATCGTGACGCCGGGGCACGTGTTCCCGCTGGTGGCGCAGGACGGCGGCGTCCTTCAGCGCGCCGGACATACCGAGGCGTCCGTCGATATCGCGCGGCTCGCCGGGTTGAATCCGTCGGGCGTTATCTGTGAAGTGATGAATGACGACGGAACCATGGCGCGCCTGCCGGACCTGATGTCTTTTGCGCAGTTCCATGGGCTGAAAATTGCCACGATCGCTGATCTCATCGCCTATCGGTTAAAAAACGACAGCCTGGTGAACCGCACGTTGGAAAGCCGCATGCGGCGCAAGCATGGCGGCGAATTCCGTATCATTGTGTATACCAACAGCGTCTCGGGGGCGGAGCATGTCGCCCTGGTGAAAGGCGATATTTCCGGACCCGAGCCCGTGCTGGTGCGCATGCACGCGGTCAATATTCTCGATGACGTACTGCATGACGAGATCAGCGGCCGGGGCGCGGAGATCGAATCCTCTCTGCGCATTATCGGCGAGGCTGGAAGCGGCGTACTGGTCCTGATCAGGGATACCTGGGGTCAAAGTTTCTCCAATCAGGTGCGCCAGCGTCATGAGGTATCGATCGATGCCGGGCTGGCGTCATCGGAAATCGCGGTCGGCGGGCAGGAAGCCGAGTCGTTTTTATCGCCGGCATTACGCGATTACGGCGTCGGCGCGCAGATCCTGCGCGATCTGGGCATTACCGAAATGATATTGCTGACCAACCATACAAGGGCCATCAAGGGGTTGGACGGTTATGGGCTGAAAATAATCGAACGCCGGCCTATCCCCCCCGTGACGGATTGGTGACAACATGTCCGACTCTCCACATATCATGGTCGTCGAGGCCCGTTTCTACGAGGATATCGGCGACGCGCTGATGGAAAGCGCGATAAATGTCATTGAGGAGGCGGACGCCACCTACGAGCGTTTCCAGGTGCCGGGAACATTCGAACTGCCGGCGGCCATTCAGTTCGCCGTCCGGTCGATGGATTTCTATACCGCGCGCCGCCGGTTTGACGGGTATGTTGCGCTGGGCTGCGTGATCCGGGGCGAGACCACCCATTATGACTATGTCTGCGCCGAAAGCGCGCGCGGACTACAGGATCTCGCCTTGAAGAATACGCTTGCGATCGGATATGGCGTACTGACCTGCGAAAATCGTGAACAGGCCATGGCGCGCGCCAGTTCCGATCAGCATGACCGGGGCGGCGCTGCGGCGCGCGCCTGTCTCGCGATGATCGAGCTGAAACGGAATTTTCACCTATATCCGAGATGAGTACCAGGGCCGACCCAGAACCGAAGGCCAGGTACAAGGGCCGGAAATCGGGTGCGCCGCGCCAAAGCGCCGCCCGTCTGGCTGCCGTTCAGGCGTTGTATCAGGTCGAACTCACCGGCGATTCCGCCGAAGACGTGGTGCTTCAGTTTCTCGAGAACCGGCGCGACGGTGAAATCGATGCGCCCGAAGGCGATGCGGCCGTTCCGCCAAAGACCGAATTAATGACCCAGATCGTGCGAGGCGTTCTTGCGCGCCTGGTGGATCTGGACGATATGCTGGGCTCGGCGCTTTCCGATGATTGGTCGGTGGCGCGGGTGGAGCACGTTCTGCGCTGCATTTTGCGCGCCGGGGCATATGAATTGGACGCGCGCGGCAACGTGCCGGCGCGCGTGGTGATCAATGAATATGTCGAACTCGCCCAAGCGTTTTACGGCGGGGCGGAGCCCGGCATGGTCAATGGAGTTCTCGACAAGCTGGCGCGTGGATTACGCCCGGAAGAATTCGACGGCGGGTCCCCGGGAGCAGAGTCTCGTGACCGATCGACCGCCGCCAAGTGAGTTCGAACTCATCGCGCGATATTTCGCGCCCCTGGCCGCGGCGTCGCCGGGCGCGCTCGGGCTCACCGACGACGCCGCCCTCGCCAAACCGCCTTCCGGGCATCATCACGTCGTCGCCGTCGATACGCTGATCCAGGGCGTCCATTTCATGGCCGACGATCCGCCCGCGCTGATCGCGCGCAAGCTGTTGCGCGTCAACCTGTCCGACATCGCCGCCATGGGAGCTGTCCCGAAACATTATTTGTTGGTGTTAAGTATTGCGCCGGGAATAGGAGAAGATTGGCTTGAGGAATTTGCCGCCGGGCTGCAAGCCGATCAGGACGAATTCGGCGTCGGCCTTTTGGGCGGCGACACCACCTCGACCCCGGGACCGGCGACCCTGAGTCTGACCGCAATTGGCGAGGTCCCGGATGGCGGGGAATTACGGCGCTCGACGGCGCGTCCGGGCGACCTGATTTATGTCTCCGGCACAATCGGCGACGCCGCGCTCGGCCTCCGCGTGCTTAGTGGTGAATTGTCCGGTTTGACCGCGGCCGCCGCCGCCATGCTGGTGGATCGCTATCGCATACCGCGCCCGAGGGTGAAACTTGGGCCGGCGCTGTGCGGGCTGGCTACCGCGACGACCGATATTTCCGATGGGCTGGTCGCGGATGTGGGACATATCTGCGAAACATCGGGTGTCGGCGCCCAGATCGAGGCAGACTCAGTACCCCTCAGTGACGCATCTGTTGAAGCCTTGGCGAGCGACCCATCCGCCATGCAATTCATCCTGATGGGGGGAGATGATTATGAGCTGGCTTTTACCGCCAACCCCCAATCGGCAAACGCCGTTGATGGCTTGGCGAAATCGACCGGCACCCAAATCACCGCGATCGGCCGGGTCACGTCGTCCGATGGCCTTAGCGTCGTGGACAAGAATAAAAATTTAATTAGTTTAAATACAAAAGGTTATGATCATTTCTGAATCTGTTCTATAAGAATATTACTAAGACAAACTCTTATCCCAGCGAGCGCCGACAACGACTCATGCCGTGCCCTTCGAGACGGCCCTTCAGGCCTCCTCAGGACGAGGTTAACTTGTTGATATAATTCTATTTCCTGATGCCGAGGAGCCGGCAAAGCCGGCGTCTCGAAGCATGCTGTATCGGTCGGGATAAACGCTCCTCGGTATTAAGTACCCTTTTAACTGTTTCGGCGACAATACCGTCACGGTTCGGTGTGTTTGGAGAATTTTTCATGGTCCGCAGCTCCTTTATCAGGATTGCCGCGACTTCAGTGCTTGTGGTTACCCTTGGCGCTTCGACACCGGGCGGCGAAGCGTATGCTTTTAACAAGCCGATTGTCGATGATCCCGAGGGCAAGCTATCAGCCACGGAATATTATTCCATGCTGCCCTTCGTCGTTCCGATTATTTACTGCGATGTTCACAAACGGCAACTCACCCTGGTTCTGGCGATCGGCATGAACGATGACGGGGATCGTGACGAATTGAAACGTGTCGCTCCGAGATTCCGGGACGCCAATTATCGTATACTCTTCAAACTCATTTCTTTTCGGACAGCGACGCCGCGGGTTCCCTCAAAAAGCACTTTGGAACAAAAGCTGTTTCCCATCGTCAAAAAGCTGGGTGGAGACATGATCAGATCGATCAAGGTACATAAATCCATTTTGGGGCGGAGACCCTAGTTCTTAAGGCCAAAACACCCCTGAAATCGGTTTTGCAGTGATTCGGGCGTGAATGCCCGCAACATATTGCGTCGCGCGCGCACTTCTGGCATGTTCCGCGCGGTTTTTCTCCCACTCCTCGAATGGCCTCCGCGTATCTGAAACCGACGCGATGGCGGACGAGGATAATTTCTGGATACGAAAAAGGACTTTTATCCATGATGGCTTCGACTTATTGGATCGTGATCGCCTGTGGCGTGATTGCGATCCTGTACAGCATTTACGCCATTCGCTCCATTCTGGCGGCAAGCGCCGGAAATGAACGCATGGCTGAAATCGCGGCGGCGATTCAGGAAGGCGCGCGCGCCTATCTCAACCGGCAATATCTTACAATCTCGATTGTTGGCGTGATCGTCGGGATCATGCTCGGCGCTCTGCTGAACGTATATGCGGCGATCGGGTTTTTCATCGGCGCCATACTTTCAGGCCTGGCGGGCTATGCCGGCATGAACGTGTCGGTTCAGGCCAATGTGCGGACCGCCGACGCGGCGCGCACCGGGGGCGTCAAACCGGCGCTCGAAATCGCGTTCAAATCGGGCGCGGTGACCGGCATGCTGGTTGTCGGTCTCGGGTTGCTCGGGGTGGCCGTTTATTACGATATTCTGCGCAACGTCTTCGACGCCGGCACGGCGACGGGTCTGCGCCATATTCTCGAGGCTCTCGTGGCGCTCGGGTTCGGCGCGTCGCTGATCTCCATTTTCGCCCGTCTTGGCGGCGGTATCTTCACCAAGGGCGCTGATGTCGGCGCCGACCTGGTCGGTAAAATCGAAGCCGGCATCCCGGAAGACGATCCCCGCAACGCGGCCGTGATCGCCGATAACGTGGGCGACAATGTCGGCGATTGCGCAGGCATGGCGGCCGATCTGTTCGAAACCTACGTCGTGACCGTGGTTGCGACCATGCTTCTCGCGGCGAACTTTTTCACCGGCCCCATGCAGGAAACCATGCTGAGCTTGCCCATGGTGATCGGCGCGATGAGCATTATCGGCTCGGTCGCCGGGACTTTCATGGTCAAGCTTGGACCGAACAAAAAGGTGATGGCGGCGCTCTATAAGGGCTTGATCGGGTCCGCGGTGATTGCCGCGGTGCTGATCGCGGTGGCGATCTATCAGATGTTCGGCAGCTTTACCGCCGAAATCATAATCGACGGGGCGACTTACCAGTCACGTCATTTGCTGTATTGCGCCTTGACCGGACTGATTGTCACCGGGTTGCTGGTGTGGATTACCGAATATTATACCTCAACCGAATATCGTCCGGTTCGCAGTATTGCCAAGGCGTCGGAAACCGGTCATGGAACCAATGTGATCCAGGGGCTTGCGGTGTCGATGGAGGCAACGGCGCTTCCCATCATCGTGATCTGCGGCGGTATTCTGGTGGCGTATTTCTCGGCCGGATTATTCGGCATCGCGGTGGCGGCGACGACCATGTTGGCGTTGGCCGGCATGGTGGTGGCGCTCGACGCCTATGGGCCGGTTACCGATAATGCCGGCGGCATTGCGGAAATGGCCGATCTTCCCGAGGAAGTGCGCAAGCATACCGATCTGCTCGACGCGGTCGGCAACACCACCAAGGCCGTGACCAAGGGCTATGCCATCGGTTCGGCGGCGTTGGCGGCGCTGGTGCTGTTCGCGGCCTATACACAGGACCTCACTCACTACTTTCCCGAGCTGGCGAAGTCGCTGACGTTCCAGCTCTCCGATCCATTTGTCGTGATCGGTTTGTTTATCGGCGGCATGCTGCCCTATCTGTTCGGGGCGCTCGGCATGATGGCCGTCGGGCGCGCGGCGGCTTCCGTCGTAATCGAGGTTCGCCGTCAGTTCAAGGAAATCCCCGGCATCATGGACGGCACCGCAAAGCCGGAATATGGCCGGGCGGTCGATCTGTTGACCAAATCGGCGATCCGCGAAATGCTCGTACCCTCGCTGCTCCCGGTGCTGGCGCCGATCGTGGTGTATTTCGTGATGCTGTGGATCGGCGGTCAGGCCGCGGCCTTCACCACATTGGGCGCGATGCTGTTGGGCACCATTGTTACCGGGCTGTTTGTCGCCCTTTCAATGACATCGGGCGGCGGCGCCTGGGATAACGCCAAGAAATATATTGAGGACGGCAATCACGGCGGCAAGGGGTCCGACGCCCACATGGCGGCGGTGACCGGCGATACCGTCGGCGATCCGTACAAGGACACCGCCGGACCCGCCGTCAACCCGATGATCAAGATCATCAATATTGTTGCAATTTTGCTGCTGGCCGTTCTTGCTGGCTGATTTGGAAACGTAACACCGCGCATTAAAAACTCCCGGACGTCGCCGTCCGGGGGTTTTTATGTGCGACGAACGGCTATTGTTCCTGGCTCTTGGGTTTGCCGAACCGGCCGACATTGCCGAGAATTTGCTGCATTACGCTGAGTTCCTTGCCCTTGGTCGGGGTAACGCGCTCGACAAGTGAAATATCCTTGGCGTTCGAGGCGTCCATTTTTTGAACATTTTTGACCACGCCCTTTTTATCGAACTGGATCACCAGGATTTTGCGCTCCAGAATTTTTGGTTTGAAAAATGCCAGGGTCTCGGTTTTTTCACCGATATAATACCAGTATTCCTGTTTTTCGAAGGTTGCCCTGGTTGAGGGCGAGCCCAGCATGCTGATGATTTCCCGTTGGGAGTGCCGTCCCGGCTTGATTTCATCGACCACTTCCTGGAGAGGAAGGTTGCCGCGCGTATCCGTAACCCCGGCGCAGCCGATAACGGCGCCGGCCAGCAAAATCGCGGCCAATTGCGGCGCAATGCGTCCAATGGATTTAATCGTCAATATAGCCACAAATACCTACCGTTCACTTTCCCCGGTCAATGCTCTTGTCGGACCGGAATTTCAATTCACTCTAATCTTCACCGAATTATGTTGACGTCAGCCGAGGCATCACCGCGTAATGACGGGATATCCAACGGTAAGTATAAAGCCGTTTGGAGCAAATCCGAACATAGCCGATTTTCCCGGCAATCGGTCAAATATATATATGGAGGTCGGTTTTATGACGATTTTGGGGCGGTTCCGACGTTCCCCCGATGGCGGTCCCGCCGCTTCCCTGTATGACGTGGTGGTGGCGCAATCACGGCGGCCCGAATTTTATGAGAAACTCGGTGTTCCGGATACCGTGGATGGACGTTTCGACATGATCGCCGTGCATGCTTTTTTGCTGCTGAGGCGTTTGAAAAGCGAGGAAAAGGACGCCGATGACCTGCCGCAAATGTTTTTCGATACAATGTTCGGCGATATGGACCGTTCACTGCGCGAAATGGGGGCGGGCGATCTTGGCGTGGGGCGCCGGGTAAAGGCCATGGCCAAATCGTTTTATGGCCGTATTGCGGCCTATGAACGCGGCCTTGCGGGCCCCGAGGGCGTACTTGAAGACGCCTTGGCGCGTAACCTGTATGGCACCACCCATGCCGACCCCGCGCAGATTTCCGACATGGCGGATTATGTGCGTCGCGAGGTGCTCGGGCTGGAGCGGCAATCGGGTGGGGATTTGCGGGCAGGGCGCGTCGCGTTCGGTGATCTTTTGAATGCCTGAAAGCCAGCGGGATTGTTTTGCTGGCGTGAAAGCGCTCCCGGCCCTATATGAATGAACCGGCCATGGACGGTCGGACGGAATGTTAAGGTCAGTCAGTATGTCGCCCCTGGTTTCCGAGTTTTCACATATCGTCAATGTGCGGGACCTACCGCAAGACGGCGCGGAATATGAGATTTCCGCCACGGAGGCCGAACGGATCGGTCTCGCCGAACGCTTTGGTCTGATGCGGCTTGACGGGCTGACCGCGAAGCTCCGCCTCGACCGGCGCGCCCGGGGCGCGGTGCGTCTGACCGGCAAGATCTTGGCGCGGGTTACGCAAACCTGCGTGGTGACGCTGGAACCGGTTGAGGACGAGGTCGAGATCGACCTCGATATTGTCTTCCGGCCTGATTTCGATGACCTGGCCCTCGAAAACCCGGATTTCGATAACGAAGAGGATTTCGAGCCCTTGACCGGCGATTCTCTGGATATCGGCGAAATCGTGACCGGGGAAATGGCGTTGTCGCTCAACCCCTATCCACGCGCGCCTTCCGCGCCCATGATCGGGCCCGACAGCGGCGATCCGGAAGTATCCTCGGCGCGTGCGAACCCATTCAAGGCGCTTGAGGCGTTAAAACCCAATGATACGAATATTTAATGCGTTCAAGCTTGCTCAATTGAGCGAATTTCGGTAAAAATCCGATCATATGCGTCATACCGCTAGTTAGACAGGTCTCCATGGCAGTTCCCAAGAAAAAGGTTTCCAAATCGCGCCGCAATAAGCGACGCTCTCATCATGCCTTATCGGCTTCGGCATATGTCGAATGCGCCAATTGCGGCGAGTTGAAAAGGCCTCACCATATTTGTCAGGCTTGTGGGCACTATGGTGATCGCGAAGTGGTTGAAGCCGCGGGTGGGTAACACCAGCCCGAAAATCTTGAAAAGGGGCTATATTTGAGCGAACCCCTGACCATTGCCTTGGATGCGATGGGTGGCGATAACGCCCCGGGAATTGTCATAAAGGGCGCCAATATTGCTCGGCGTCGTTTCCCCGACGTGCATTTCCTGATATTCGGCGACCAACAAAAAATCCAGTCTTTGATGCGGAAACTGCCGGCGCTGTCCTCGGCCTGTACCATCGTACACACCGACAAAGTGATCACCAACGAGGCCAAACCTTCGCTCGCCGTTCGTCAGGGAAAAGGCTCCAGCATGCAGCTCGCCATCGATTCCGTACGCCGGGGGAATGCGGCGGGCGTGGTGTCGGCGGGAAATACCGGGGCATTGATGGCGATGGCGAAGCTGGGGCTTCGCATGCTGCCGGGCATCGACCGTCCAGCCATCGCCGGGGTATTTCCGACATTGCGCAACGAACTCGTCATGCTCGACCTTGGCGCCAACGTGGATTGCGACGCCGACAATCTGATTCAGTTCGCGGTCATGGGCGGCATATTTTCGCGCGCGGTTCTTGGCGTGTTGAATCCCAGCGTCGGGCTCCTCAATGTCGGGACAGAACAGGTCAAGGGCAACAGCGCCGTGCGCGAGGCCGCAACCAAATTGAGCGATACCTCATATCCAATCTCTTTCCATGGTTTCGTCGAAGGCGACGACATTGGAAAAGGGTCGGTCGATGTCGTGGTCGCCGACGGTTTCAGCGGCAACATCGCGTTAAAGACGCTGGAGGGAACGGTTCGGCTCTATTCGGATTATCTGCGCAATGCGTTCAAGAGCTCCCTGGCGTCGCGGCTTGGCTACGTGCTCGCGCGACGCGGGCTCAACAAGCTGCGCGCCCGGCTCGACCCGCGGCGCTATAACGGGGCGATGTTCGTGGGCCTCAACGGCATCGTCGTAAAAAGCCATGGCGGCACCGATGCTTTCGGTTTCGCGAACGCCATCGGAGTCGCGATCGACATGGCGAGCAATCAATTCAACGACAAGATCATCGAAGAGCTTGCCAGCCACGATGCGGGCGAAGCGGTCAAAGCACACGCGGCTGTGATTTGATGGTCCTTCGATCCGTCATTGCCGGCTGCGGCGCCTATTTGCCGGAGCGGGTTCTCACCAATGAGGAACTCGCCGGTAAAGTCGATACCACCGACGAATGGATCGTCAAGCGGACTGGGATCCGGCAACGCCATATTGCCGCCGACGGCGAAATGACATCGGATCTGGCCTTGGCCGCAGGGCGTTCCGCGCTGAAAGATGCCGGCATTGCGCCGGAAGAAATCGACATCATCGTGCTGGCGACCGCGACCCCCGACGAGACCTTCCCCGCGACGGCGACCACCGTGCAACACGCCATCGGCATGATTAACGGCGCGGCTTTCGACGTTCAGGCGGTCTGTTCCGGGTTCATCTACGCGCTGAACGTGGCCGACAACTTTATCCGGCTGGGACAGGCCAAGACGGCGCTGGTCGTCGGGGCCGAAACATTTTCCCGTATCCTGGACTGGACCGACCGGACGACCTGCGTTCTGTTCGGCGACGGCGCCGGCGCCGTGGTGCTGCGCGCCCAGGAAGGCGACGGCACTATCGCGGATCGCGGGATCCTGGAAAACAAGATTCATTCCGACGGCCGGCATCACGACCTTTTATTTGTCGATGGCGGTCCGTCGTCGACCGGGAAGGTCGGCCATCTCCGAATGGCCGGCAAGGAAGTTTTCAAACACGCGGTCACCAATCTCGCCGATGTGGTCGATGAGGTTCTGAACGGCACCGGGATTTCCGCCGATGAGGTCGATTGGCTGGTGCCGCACCAGGCCAATATGAGAATCCTCATGGGAACCGCATCCCGGCTCGGCGTGCCGACCGAAAAAATCGTGGTCACCGTCGATCGTCACGCCAATACATCGGCGGCCTCCATTCCGCTGGCCATGGCCGAGGCCCATGGCGACGGCCGCCTGCAGCCCGGTCAGCTCATTGTGGCGGAGGCCATGGGCGGAGGCTTTACCTGGGGCGCCAGCCTGATTCGCTGGTAGAAATCCTCCAATCAATCCCGCGGCGGTCCCGGAATCAAAAAAATTGCATAAAACAGCGCCCGATACGCCACATTAGGGGCATCAGGTAGCTCACTGTTATTGACTGTTTTCTTTCCTGAGTTTACGGTTTAAGTCCTAACGAAGGGGGACATCCATCATGGCAAAAACCGTCACGCGCGCCCAGCTCAGCGAGGCGGTGTATCAGGAAGTGGGATTGTCCAGAAACGAGTCTTCGGATCTTGTCGAATCCGTTCTCAAGGAAATTTCGGATACGCTGACCCGGGGCGAACCCGTGAAGATTTCTTCATTCGGCAGCTTCGCTGTGCGCCAGAAGGGCCAACGCATCGGACGCAATCCGAAAACCGGCGAAGAAGTGCCGATCCTGCCCCGACGCGTACTGGTGTTCCGCGCCTCCAATGTCCTGAAGGATTTGATTAACGCCGGCTCGAATGCGTCCGGGGCCTCCGTCGGGCTGGAAAGCTAGATATGGCGGAAACAGCAAATCTGCGTACGTCCGACCGGCGCAACGGAAAATCCGCATCGGCCTTTCGCACCATCAGCGAAGTCGCGAGCGAGCTGGATGTGCCGCCCCATGTGCTGCGTTTCTGGGAAACCAAATTCGCCCAGATCAAACCGTTGAAGCGCGGCGGTGGGCGACGCTATTACCGGCCGGAGGATATCGACCTGCTGCGCGGGATCCGGGAGCTTCTCTATACCGAGGGCTACACCATCAAGGGCGTCCAGAAGCTGCTGCGCGAGGGCGGCGTAAAGTCCATCGGCCCGACCGCCGCAACGGCGGTTCCACCGGCATCGACCCCGGATTGGGTTCCGGGATCGGCCAAGGATGGGGCCAAAGGCGGCAAACAGGATAAAGAACTGCGTGCGGTCCTGACGGAATTGGAAGAACTTCGCGCCCTGCTGAACAGCGAACTAGAGTGATCGCGGGCGTTGTCTCCAGCGACATTCGGGCGTAGATTGCGCCCGCCGGGAGGTTACCTCCCAGCGCCTTTAATGTGTCGGAGCGTGGCGCAGTCTGGTAGCGCACTTGACTGGGGGTCAAGGGGTCGCTGGTTCGAATCCAGTCGCTCCGACCATTAAAAACAAGGGGTTAGCACTAAAGTGCTAGCTCCTATTTCTTTGTAAATTCCCCATAGGTACGCCAAAGGTACGGAAATCGTGCCATTTCAGGAAAATACCAGTGCGGTGCTTCATTTCGCAATTCCGCACAACTGCACCAATGCGGTAATTTCTACGTCAGGCCCAACTAGAGGGGTGTGACGTGCTGAAAGCTTCCCCA
>JAYZAW010000024.1:0-3805 GCA_036339495.1 Pseudomonadota bacterium
GAATTTGAAGGACATGTTCCTGCATCTCACCCCGGCTGACGACCTTGAGTTCAAATTCGGCATCGATGCGCCCACCATTCGCATCGACGGCATGACCGTGGCGGGACTCTGACGCCCGTGCTATCTATCGCCGGCTGACAACGCGGGAGGTCGGGCTGAAACAGGCCGCCGGAAAATCCACCGAAGAAGAACTTCAACATCTGCCGAGCGCCGTGCTGGTGCGTCGGCTGGTGAAAGAGCGCATACGCCCGCATCTTTCCCGGCTGGTGATCGCCATCATCTGCATGGCAATCGTCGCCGGCGTTACCGCGGCCAATGCCTGGCTGGTCAAGCCCGTGCTCGATGAAGTGTTCGAGGCCAAAAACGCGGCGCTGCTCTATTTGATCCCGGGCGCGGTGCTGGCGCTAGCGCTGATCAAGGGCGCCGCCGGATATCTCGAAGCCGTGCAGATGGAATATGTCGGCCAACGCATGGTCGCCGATCTGCAGGTCGGCATGTTCAACCGGATTATCGGGGCCGATCTCGCCTTTTTTAGCCGCAATCCGACGGGCCGGCTGATTTCGCGCTTTACCAATGACGCCAATCTGCTGCGCCATACGGTGGTCCGCTCGCTCACCGGGCTGGTCAAGGATTCGATGATGCTGACGTTTCTGGTGGCGTTGATGTTTTACCAAAACGCCACACTGGCCTTCATCGCCTTCGTGGTCTTTCCGCTGGCGATCTGGCCGATCGTGCGCATCGGCAAGCGCATGCGCCGGGTTTCCGCCGACACCCAGACCCAGATGGCCGAACTGACCACCCTGCTGGACGAAACCTTTCAGGGCTCCCGAGTGGTCAAGGCCTATGGCATGGAGGATTACGAAACGCAACGGGTCGACCGGATCGTCGACGGCGTATTCCGGCTGCTCTACAAGGCGGCGAAAGTGCGGTCGATCAGCCGACCGGTGATGGAAACCCTCGGCGGCGTCGCGATCGCGGTCACCATCCTGTATGGCGGCAGTCAGGTCATTCAAGGGACCACCACCACGGGCACTTTCTTTTCATTCATCACGGCGATGCTGCTGGCCTATCAGCCGCTCAAGAATATCGCCAATCTGAATTCAAATTTGCAGGAAGGCCTGGCTGCCGCGCAGCGGGTCTTCCGGATGCTCGACATCGAATCCGAAATCACCGACCGCAAGGATGCAAGCGCGCTCGACATCGACGGCGGCAAAATCTCCTTCGAGGGCGTGAGTTTTCGTTATAGCGACGAAATCGCCGCGCTGGACAACATATCGCTCGACATCGCGGCGGGCGAAACCGTCGCTCTTGTCGGGCCGTCGGGGGCGGGGAAAACCACCGTGATGAACCTGATCCCCCGGTTTTACGACATCGGCCATGGCGTGGTCCGGATCGACGGGACCGACCTGCGCGACGTCACCCTAAAAAGCCTGCGCGCAAACATCGCGCTGGTCAGCCAGGAAATCACCCTGTTCGATGACACGGTGCGCGCCAACATCGCCTATGGAAGGCCGTCCGCCTCGGAAGAGGAAATCTTCGAAGCGGCCCGCAATGCTGGCGCCGACGATTTCATCCGCGCGCTGCCCAACGGTTATGAAACCCATGTCGGTGGGCGCGGACTGAACCTGTCCGGCGGGCAGCGCCAACGGCTCGCCATTGCGCGCGCCATGTTGAAGGACGCGCCGATACTTCTGCTCGACGAAGCCACGTCCGCGCTCGACACGGAATCCGAACGCCACGTACAGGCCGCCCTGACCCGGCTCAAGAAGGGCCGCACTACTTTGGTAATCGCCCATCGCCTGTCGACGGTAACCGACGCCGACCGGATTTGCGTCATGGAAGCCGGCCGTATCATAGAATCCGGCAGCCACACCGAATTGCTGGCGCAAAAAGGCGCTTACGCCCGGCTTTATTCCCTCCAGTTCGCCGAACCGGCATCCGTTCAGCCGACTGGGGCCTGAACCATGGCGTCGGCGCGGCGGCTGTTGGAAAACCCGGTTATCCAGGCGGTCATTTGCTGGTGCGCGGCATCCTATATCCGGCTGGTCTGGATCACCGGGCGCTGGGAAGTGGAAAACACCGAAACCCTCGATCGCCTGGTCCGCGACGGCAAACCGTTCATCATCTGTTTCTGGCATGGAAGGCTGTTGATGTTTCCGCCCGCATGGCGCTGGGAGTCGAAAATCAGTATCCTGATATCGAGGCACCGCGACGGGCGCGTCATCGCCCGCGCGCTGCGTCATTTCGGCGTCGGGACTATCGAAGGATCTACGTCGCGCGGCGGCGACCAGGCGGTGCGCGATTTGCTGCGCACCTTGAAAAACGGCGAGTATATCGGCGTCACCCCGGACGGGCCGCGCGGGCCGCGCATGCGCGCCAGTGTCGGTGTGGTCCAGGTCGCGCGGCTTGCCGATGCGCCGATCTTGCCGACCAGCTATGCGGTATCGCGGCGTCGGGTTCTGGGAAGCTGGGACCGATTTGTCCTGGCCCTGCCCTTCACCCGTGGCGTGATCAGGGTCGGCGACCTGATCCCGCCGCCCCGCAGTGGCGCCGACACCGATATTGAAGACACGCGCAAGCAGTTGGAGACTTCGTTAAACGCCTTGACGGCCACGCTCGACGCCCGCTATGGCCACGCGCCCATTGAACCCGAACCGGTATCAGCGAAATGAGTATGCTGCTCTATCGCGCCGTCACCACGGCCGCGGCTCCCTTGATCAGGCAATTGCTGTCGGCTCGGATTGCGCGCGGCAAGGAGGACCCAGAGCGTCTTCGCGAGAGATACGGCGAAGCGTCCGAACCACGCCCGGAAGGGGATTTGATATGGATTCACGGCGCGAGCGTCGGTGAATCGCTGTCCATGCTGTCGCTGATCGAGCGCCTGATGGCGGAAAATCCCGCGCTGAATATTCTGATCACCACCGGCACTTTGACATCGGCCAAGCTGATCGCGGAACGCACGCCGGCCCGGGTGATCCACCAATATATCCCGCTCGACAGGGCGGCCTGGGTTCGCCGGTTTCTGGATCATTGGCGGCCCGATTCCGTTCTCTGGGTGGAATCCGAATTCTGGCCCAATCTTTTGAACGGCATCGGCGCGAAAAACATGCCGGCAATCCTGATCAACGCCCGAGTTTCGGCCGGCTCGTTCAAACACTGGCGGCGCGCGCGCTGGATCATCCGGGGTCTGTTGGGCAATTTCGATCTCTGCCTGGCGCAAACCGAGGGCGATTCCGACCGGCTCCGCCGTCTCGGCGCGAATAATGTCAAATGCATTGGAAATCTGAAATTCTCCGCCGCGCCGCTGCCGGCCGATGAGGTGGCGCTGGCCGGGCTCAAGAATTTGATTGGAAGCCGCCCGGTCTGGCTCGCCGCCAGCACGCATCCGGGCGAGGAATCCATCATCACGGCGGCCCATGCCAATTTGCGCGCGAACCATCCGGATGCGCTGCTGATTATCGTCCCGCGTCATCCCGCGCGCGGCGCCGAGATCGCGGCGGCGCTGCGGGAGACCGGGTCGCAAGTCGGGCTCGGGTCGGCGGGCGAAACCCCGACGCCGGAGACCGGAATCTTTATTGCCGACGCCATGGGCGAGTTGGGTCTGTGGTTCCGTCTCGTCCGCGCCGCCTTCATCGGCGGATCACTGGCGCCCCATGGCGGTCAGAACCTGTTGGAGGCAGCCCAACTGGAATGTCCCATCATTCACGGACCGCATATGTTCAATTTCGCGGCGATCACCGCGGAAATGGCGGATGCGGGGGCGACCGTATCCGTGGAAAGCCCCGACCAAATCGCCCGTGAAATC
>JAYZAW010000025.1:0-5102 GCA_036339495.1 Pseudomonadota bacterium
TGCCGCCGTCATGCAGACGGTCGAGCTCGGCATCGTCGATATCGGTCGCCACCATGGCGACCCCCCTACCCCGATCACCCAACACTTTCAGGGCGTCCAGCGTGACCGTCATATCCATGCCGTGGGCGGTGACATGGGCGATCACCGCGCGGTCGATCTGCATGACATCGAGAAAATCGACGATCTTTTCGATTGAGGCCTCCGGCGCGGTATAGCTGCATTTCGGGTTCAGCGGATAAGCGTCATAGGGCCCGATGACGTGGATATGGGTATCACACGCCCCGGGCGGCGGCGCGGTTCGGGGCGGCGTGGGGGTGAGCGGTCCAGGGCATGGGCGGGTCATGACAGTTCCTCGGGGCTAAATTTACAGAAAATTAACTATATTTAGTTCCAAAGTGTTCGAAAACTACAAAATTTAGTTGACACCACCAGATACAGACTGCTACTCAGCCGATGCCAAGTGCAAATGGATGCGGGTCCAATTTTATCCTGACGACAAAGCCCGGTAGGACGCAAGTCTCACCGGGCTTCTCCTTGTCCGGGTAGTCTTATGCCTTCAAGCGTGGAATCAGGCGTTCGGCATTGCCGCGATGGATGTCATGCAGATCGCCGGCGTCGAGCCCGAATTCTTCGAGACCGCGAATCGTTTCGGCCGTGCCGCCGAACGGATAATCCGTCCCCAACAGAACCTGGGATACCGCGACATAGCTAAAAAGCGCGGAAAGCGCGGGGCGGTTGGAGGACAGCGCCACATCGTAATAGAGCCGCTGCAATTCATGATCGATGCCGTTGGGAATGCGGTCGGCAAACATATTGTGTAGCCCCATCTGTTCGGCGCGCCCAACCGTGACCGGCACCGCGCCCCCCGCGTGGCATAATATGAAACGGATATCGGGGCAGCGCGCCAGCGTGCCACTGAACAGCAGGCTGAACACGCAGCGTGCGGTATCCTGGGTAAATTCGGTCAGCACCGGCGGCACCCAACCGATGATCCCGGCGCAGCAATCGGGCTCCAGCGGGTGGATGAAGACCACGGCCTTGCGCCGGTTGAGATCATCAAACACCGCATCGAAATCCGGATGGCCCGGCCAGCGGTCGCCATAGCTGGTCATCAGCTGGATGCCATCCGCGCCGAGCGTGTCGAGCGCATGGGCGATCTCCGACAGAGTTGCATCTACATCGGGCATCGGCACCGTGGCGAAATGACCAAACCGGTCGGGCCGCTCGGCATGCAGCGCGGCGGCGTGCTCGTTGATGGTGCGGGCGAGATCCTGGCATTTTTGTTCCGTGCCACGATGGATACCCGGCGGCGACAGCGACAGCATCGCGCTATCGATATTGTTCCCGTCCATCTCCTCAAGGGTGCGCTGCAATGTCCAGTCGCGGACCTGTGGCATCTGGGCATAGGATTCCATCACCTCACGATATTCCGGCGCATAAAAATGATGGTGAATGTCGATGCGCCCGGCGCCGGTTCGATCCGTCATGAAACTACTCCCAAATGAATCGCGCCAACCCGGCCCGATTTATACCGCGACCGACGTCGCGTCATAGACGAACAACCAGTCATAGCGTTCGCGGACGCGTTCGGGCAGCCATTCCTCGTCGACATATTGTCCGGCCTTTTCGGGGTCTGCCAGGCTCTTATTGTGGAAACGCGCGGTGTTCGCCGCCGAGCCGAGAACGATTTTGGTGGTCCGTTCGATTCGGGCGTCCTGGTAACGGGTCAGGGCGCTCTCCACATCGTCATGGGCCTCGAAACAGCGCGCCAGCACCATGCCGTCCTCGATCGCCATCACCGCGCCCTGGGCCAGAAACGGCAACGTTGAATGGCAGGCGTCGCCCAGTAGGCTGACATGTCCGACCGACCAGCGTTCCAGCGGGTCATGGCCCATCAACGCCCATTTGAACGGGGTCGCGATGTTCTTGATCATGACCTGAATGGTCTCGTGCCAGCCCTCGAAATCGCCAAGACATTCTTCATGGGTGCCCTCGGCGCTCCACGATTCGACATGCCAGTCGTCGCGCTCGACGATGCCGACGAAGTTCAGGAGCTCGCCGCGCCGCAGGAAGTAATGCACCACGTGGCCGCCCGGCCCGACCCAGTTGGCGCCGACCGGCCGGATCAGGCCCGGCGGCAGGTTCTTTGCCGGAATCACGCCGCGCCACGCCATGCAGCCGGTCGATTGGGGCTGGTCGTCGCCGAACAGGCTCTTGCGAATCGCCGAATGAACGCCGTCGGCGCCGATCAGCGCGTCGCCTTCAGCGACGGAGCCGTTTTCCAGGCGCAACGTGACCCGCCCGCCATTCTGGTCGAATCCGGCGCAACGGCTGTCGAGATGGATGGCCTCCGGTTTCTCGCGCCGCACCGCATCGGCAAGTACGCTTTGCAGATCGGCGCGATGGAACGTCCAATAGGGAAAGCCGTAGCGCTCGACGGATTCAGCGCCAAGATCGAACAGCTTCTTGGTTTCCCCCGTGTTCCAGACGTAAATCTCCTTGCCCTCGGGCTCCCAGCGGATCGCCTCGATCTCGGGCCCGAGGCCGAGCTCCTAGAGAACCCTGGTGCCGTTGGCGCTGATCTGGAATCCGGCGCCGACCTCCATGATCTCGGGCGCCTGCTCATAGATGTCGACATCGAAGCCGCGCTTGAGCAGCGCCAGCGCCGCGGTCAACCCGCCGACGCCCGCGCCGGCGATCAAAACATGCGGTTTTCCGCCCATAT
Organism: Pseudomonadota bacterium; assembly: GCA_036339495.1. GTDB lineage: Bacteria > Pseudomonadota > Alphaproteobacteria > MPNO01 > MPNO01 > CALGIA01. The sequence goes on from JAYZAW010000025.1 coordinate 2,726, forward strand.
CTTCCTTATCCGGGATTTCCCAATTGAGACCGCCCCATCATCCTAGAGCATTGTGCAATCAACCGGAAAATAAAAGGAGACGCCAGGTGCTGGACGCGGGGTCCTTGCAACACGCTCCGAAAAGCGCTCCTGACGTCTCCAGGACCATTCAGCTCTGACGCCTCCCGGCTCCTCGGTCCGGCAACCCGAAAGTTACCTTTCTTTCGAACCGTTGCAACTCAAGGCTTCCAGTCCTTGGACCTTTCCGCTTCGATTTGTCGCGATCCAAGGGAGAGATGACCCGAGAGCCCTCAATCCTCCGAACCGTTCCGCATCGACGCTTCCCGGTCCCAGACCCGTCCGCTTTGAAGTTTCCCGACCCGACCGTCAGGCGACTCGAAAGCCGCAATTTTGCCGGATCAATCCGCGACGAAGCTTCCCGATCCATGAACCCATATCTCTCGCGCTTTCCTTTTCGATGATCCGGCGACCCGAAAGCCACTTTTTCAACGAACCGTACGGCGCGACGCCATCCGGGCTCTGAACCTTTCCGTTTAAATCTTTCCCGATCCGTTGATCCGACAACCCGAAAGCCATCTTCTCGCTGAACCGTTCCGTATCAAAACTTCCCAGTCCCAGACCTTTCCGTTTAAATCCTTCCCGATCCGTTGATCCGACGACCCGAGAACCATCATTTCACCGAACCGCTCCGTATCAAAACTTCCCGGCCCCAGACCTTTCCGTTGCGCGCTTCCCGACCCGTCGGATCGGCGGCCCGAAAGCCCCCTACCCTCCGGACCGTTCCACATCGTAACTTTCCCGGTCCTGGGGTCTTCCACTTCGCCGGCTTGCAATCCAGATGTCTAACGACCCGAAAGCCATTTTCCCGCCGAACCGTTCCGCCACGAAGCTTCCGATCCCGAAACCCGTCCGCTTTCAAATATTCCGTTTCCTCGATCCAGCGACCCGAAAGTCTCCTTCCCTCAGAACCGTTCCATCTGGAAACTTCCCAGTTCCACGATCCAGGGTCCGAAGACCCGAAACCGCACAATCATCATCCCCCCGGTCTGAAAAGACAGCAATGAAAAATCGCCGACATGGTCAAATTTCTTGTGCATAAGACTCGTCGATATCCACAATCGATCCACAAGACGATCCACGAGTCGCCTAATGTTTAAATTTAAATATCAGTTTTTCAATGACTTAGAAATTTAGTGAATAAAGAATCGGCAAGATTTGAGATTCGTTTGATTCTTTTCTAAATAAATAATTTACTCCATTCACTTCAGCTTTTCATCATCTCCGACCAGATGAAGCGGCGCGTCACCCGACAAAAACCGCAGCACGTTTTCCGCCGCCATGCGCGCCGGTTCGGTGTGAACGCCGGGCACCTGCGCCGAATTATGGGGCGAGGCAATCACGTTGGGCAGATCCAGAAACGGATGCTCGATACGGAACTCGCCGTGGCGGACCGGCTCGATCCACCAGGCGTCGATACAGGCGGTAAATCCGGAGTGGGCGGTGAGATGTTCGTAAAGCGCCGTCTGGTCGATCAGCTCGCCCCGCGACACGTTGATCAGAATAGCGTCCGGCTTCATCCAGCCCAATTCACGGGCGCCGATCAGCCCCAGTGTCTTGCGGGTCAGTGAAAGTCCGATCACGACGATGTCCGCCGCGCCTAGTACGGTTTCGAGATCATCCAGGGTCGAAACCCCATCCACCGCATGATCCGTTGCGCCGCCGCGATTGACCGCGTGGATCGACACGCCCAAGGCGCCAAGCTTGTCGGCCACGGCGCGGCCGACGCCGCCGAACCCCAGAATCGCGCATGTCGAGCCCGCCATTCGACGTGTCGGCGCGAACTGGTTGAAAGCGCCATCGCGCATGGCCGCGTGTTCGCCCGACAGCCGCTTGCCCGCGGCGAACGCCATGGCGACGACATGTTCGGCCATGGGTTCGGCATAAACACCCGGGTTGTAAGCCACCGGCACGGCGTCGGGCAGAGTCGAAAACGGGATGTGGTCGACGCCGGCGGTCAGGGCCTGGATCAGCCCGACATTCTCCAGATTTCCCCGCTCGTCCTCGGTCAGCTCAATGCGCAGGTTTCCGACGATCAGAACCTCGGCCTCGGCCACCGCCGCCGCGCGGGCGGCATCGTCGAGCCCGTCGGCGGCGAGCAACAATTCCGCCGCTCCGCCGAGATTTTCGCGATAGATGGCGCGCAGCTCATCGCCGATTTTCTTTTGCGTAATGAAGACCAGGGGAAGGTTCATGAAGCCTCAGACCTTGAATGACGCCAGGACTTCCTCGGCGAACAGCTCTTCCACCTCGACCTTGCGGTGGCACACGCCCTGTTCGAAGCCATATTGCAAGAATGCTTCCAAAGTCGTTCGGTTGG
>JAYZAW010000026.1:0-11568 GCA_036339495.1 Pseudomonadota bacterium
CGCGAAGTTCATTGTTCGGGTGTCGGGAACCCAGATCTGTACCGGCCGAAGTCCCCGGGCGCGCATGCGTTCGCGATAATTTCGAACCTTTTTGCGTGAACTCCGCTTCTGATTCTCGGTCGTCGCCATTATCTTGCCTTCGAATTGGTTACATGTAACCTAGCAGGGTTCATGGCCAATTGCAAGAGATCAGGCCCGTCGGGACTCAACGCAATCCGACGCGCTATTTCCCCGCCCGGATGTCGGCGACGATTTGGCGCATGGTTTCTAGGTCGCGGCCGCCTTTGAGGATTCGGTCGCCGATGACGAATGACGGCGTGCCGATGAGCTTCAGCGCCTCGGCGAGCTGGTAGTTGCGCCGCAGGATTTTTGTGATCTCGGCATTGTCCATGTCGCGCACCAGGCGCGGACGGTCGATCCCCACCTTTTCGGCGATTTTCAGGACTGCGTTCTTGTCGAGCCGGCCGCGCGTTTCCATCAGCGCGTCGTGGAACGCCAAATATTTTCCCTGGGCGCGGGACGCCAGCGCCGCGCGCGCGGCGAAGACCGATCCCGGTCCGAGGATGGGCCAGTCCTTATAGACGCGGCGTAGTTTGCGGTCACCCTTTATCAGATTGTCGACGATCGGGTGAACCCGCTTGCAGACGCCGCAGCGGTAATCGAAGAATTCGACCACCGTCACGTCGCCGTTGATATCCCCCGCCACGGGCGAATCCGGGTCACCGAACAGCATGGCGCTTTGTGATTTCAAAGCCACCTTGCCGGCATTTGTCTCGGCGATCGCGCGCTTTTTCTGCAGCGCCTCCATCGCTTCGGCGATAATCTCCGGGTTGTTCAGCAGGTATTGCCGGATCACGCCCTGGAACGCCTTGGTTTGATCCGGCGACAGGCCGGCCGCATCGGCGCCGGTCGCCAGTGTCATGCCCAGCGCCAGGATGCTGACGGTACGGCCCATGTCCCGTCCCATGTATTTTATCTTCTCAAATATATGCATACCCGCGTCACTCAATGTTCCAATTCCAAAACCTAGGTATGTTCATGCGGGCCAAATTTCAAGCAATAAATCCGCCGCGATCCGTCACATTTTAGTAAGTCGCGGCGAATGAACGATTAATTTCTATCGTTTGCGTCGGTCGACGGCGTTGATCACGTCGCCGGCCCGCAACCAGCCCGGCGAGCCGCGCTTGAGGATGCCCTGGGCGCGGCCGGCCATGCGCCTGGCGTCTTTCGTCCGTCCGATCAGCAGATTATATTCGGCCGACGCCAGGGCGGAGCGTCCGAGGCGCCTTTGGCGCCCGTACGCCGTCGCGGCAAGCCGCCACGCAATCGGCATGGTTCTTTTGACCCGCAGCGCCATTTCGAGATTGCGCACCGCCGGGGCCAGGAGATCGGTCCGGTTCAGTTCAATCTGCGCATGGGCGAGGCCTATTCTCAGCAGGGGCGCGTTCGGCAACGTCCGAACCGCTTGCTCCAGGGGTTGCAGGGCTTCCTGGATGCGACCGCTTTTGAACAGGATTTCCCCCTTGAGTTCCTGAAAGTATGGATCGCCGGGCGCGTCGGCGATCAACCCGTTGATCAGGGGAATGGCTTTCGAGATATCGCCATGGCGGTAATGCGCCACCGTGCGCGCGTAACGGGCCGGCACGCTGACATCGCTGCGCGGATAGTCCCGCAAGGTTCTGCCGGGGTGATTTAAGTATCCCTTCAGTTTGGCGACCATGCGTTTATGGGCCCTGACGAAGGAAGGCGCCAATTTCCGGTTCGAATAAGGCGATTTTTCGACATGGGCGCGGATAAATTCAATCCGGTCCCGGGTCAATGGGTGGGTCACGTCATAGGATATTTCCTGCTGGCGGCCGCGGCTGATGATCAGCGCCTGATCCGCGTCGAGGATTTCAAGGAATTCCAGCATTCCGCGCGACGATTGGCCGGTGGCGTCCAGATAGGCGAGCGCCGCCCGGTCGGCGGACCGTTCGTGGGTGCGGGCGAATGACAGCACGTTGCGGCGCAGCGCGTGCTGCGCGCCGCCCGATATTGCGGCGACCGCGCCGGGTTGCTTCGACAAGACGGCGACCGCGACCCCGACGATACTCGATAACAAGGCCGGGCCCGATGAATCCCGCAACAGGGCGTCCAGCCGGGCCAGGTGACCGCCCGCAATATGCCCGGTTTCGTGCGCCATCACGCCGATCAGCTGGCCCGCATGCTCGGTGCCCATCAAAAGTCCCGTAGTCACGAATAGTCTTTGGCCTCGGGAGACAAAGGCGTTCAGCGCCGGCGAATTGACGATATGAATCGCCACCGCTTCGGGTTCCAGCCCTGCTTCGCTCAGCACTGGCGTGGCGTAGAGCCGAATGGTATTTTCGATCTCAGTATCGAATATCTGCCCCGGACCGCCCGCGGCGATCGCCGTCGGAGAACCAGACAGCAAAGCCGCGAGCGGCGCCAGACAAGTCATCGCGCAAACAATGCGAAAGTAACCAATGCGTATCTTCAACGGCCCATCTCCAACCAAGGAAACTAAAGATAAGTGCCGGCAATGGTGGCGTCAAATCACGGTTGTCGTCGCCCTGATCGGTCTTGCCGGATGTTTCAGCAAACCGCCGCCGGTGGGCGCGATCGGACATGCGGAAGGCAATTTCGGCGGCGTGGTGTCGGACGAGCCACGCGCCAGCCTGGTGGCCCGCGATATGCTGTCGGCGGGTGGTACGGCCGCCGACGCCGCGGTCGCGCTTTATTTCACGCTGGCCGTGACATATTCGCCGGCCGCCTCTCTCGGCGGCGGCGGTGTTTGCGTGGTGCATGATTCGCTTACCCGCAAGGTCGAGGTGATCGATTTCCGAACCGGGCTGATACCGCGGGGCACGCCGGTACGCAAATCCATCGGCATCCCGGGTAATCCCCGGGGCATGTTCGCCCTGCACGCGCGCTATGGCCGGCTGCGCTGGCAGCAGCTTGTCTTTCGGGCCGAGAATATGGCGAGGTTCGGGACGCCGGTGTCCCGCGCGCTGGCCAATGAACTCAGCCGCGGCGGTAAAATGTTCAAGACCAAATCCGGCGGCGTCCTCAAGGAAGGCGATAATCTGCGGCAGGTCGAACTGGCCGCGGCGCTTGGTCTGATTCGGGCGAAAGGGGCCGGTGAATTTTATACCGGATTGTTGGCGAAGAAATTCGCCGCCGGCGCGGCCGCCATCGGCGCCCAATTCGACATCGCCGATTTGCGCGGATACAGGCCGGTTTGGCGCAAGACGGTGACCGGAACATTCGGAAATCATACGGTTCATTTTCCGCCGGCGCCGGTGTCGGGCGGCATGATCGCGGCGCATATCTGGAACAAGCTGAAGGAAGAGGGCGGATATGACTCCTCATCCGACGAGGCGCGCGCGCAATCGCTTAAAACGGCGTATGAAACCGCCATTCGGGCGATTTTGAAACAGGATGCGCGCAAATCAAATTTTCGTTCCGACTACGGCGTGACCAGCTTTGCAACGATCGACCGCGCGGGCGGCGCGGTCGCCTGTTCGGTGACCGCCAACAGACGCTTCGGCGTGCAGCGAACTATTCCCGGCACCGGCATATTGGCGGCCCGAACGCCGGTGATCGCCGATGGCGCTGTTTCCCTCGCGCCCATGCTGATTGTCAATTCCCATAGCGGGAATGGTTATTTTGCCGCCGCGGTGTCGGGAAACGCCGTGGCGCCCGGGGCCCTGATATCGGTCGCGCTCCGGGTATTGCTTGATGACAAACCCGCGAAAGAAGCCCTGGCCGCGCCCCGCTTCAAGGCCGCCGGAGTCAATGCCGCCGACGGACGAGTCAATCTTATTTATTGCGCCGATGGAATGCCCAACGAACCGAAATCCTGTTCCTATTCGGTCGACCCGGGCGGTCATGGTTACGCCGCGTCGGGCGGGAACTGACGGCATGGTTCTCAAGGTTTCCAGCCGCGGCGCCGTGCCGCCGTTTATTGTGATGGATGTGCTTCGGGCCGCAAATGAAAGGGCCGCCACCGGCGAAGACGTCCTGCATCTCGAACTCGGCCAGCCCGGCACTCCGGCGCCGTCCGGCGTGATCGAGGCGGCGAAGCGCGCGCTCGATGCGGAAAAGATCGGCTATACCGAAGCCTTCGGGATTATCGAACTTCGCGAACGCATTGCGCAACATTACGCCGATACGCACGGGGTTGCGGTATCGCCGGACCGGATTGTGGTGACCACGGGGTCGTCCGGCGGGTTTGTTCTGGCTTTTATTGCCGCGTTCGATACCGGCGACCGGGTCGCCCTCGCGGCGCCGGGCTATCCGGCCTATCGCAATATTTTGCTGGCGCTCGGAATTGAACCCGTCTCCTTGCCGGCGGGGCCCGACAGCCGGTTTCAGCCCACGGTCGATCTGCTCGAGCGGGTGGATGGGAATCTGGATGGCCTCATTGTCGCCAGCCCGTCCAACCCGTCCGGGACGATGCTGAGCGCCGACGAATTGAAAAAGTTGGCCGATTATTGTCATGACCGGGGAATTCGCCTGATTTCTGATGAAATTTATCACGGCATTACGTATTCCATGGCCGAGACAACGGCCTTGGGTTTTACCGGTGAAGCGGTGGTGATCAACAGCTTTTCAAAATATTTTTCCATGACGGGCTGGCGGATCGGCTGGATGGTTGCGCCCGAGGACCTGCTACGATCGATCGAATGTCTCAAACAAAATCTTTTTATTTCGGCGCCGACCCTGTCGCAACACGCGGCCCTGGCGGCATTCGATTGCGCGGCGGAACTCGACGCCAATGTGGCGCGCTATGCCCGCAATCGCGAATTGCTGCTTACCGGGTTGCCCAAGGCGGGTTTTGCGGATTTCGCGCCCGCCGACGGCGCGTTTTACCTTTATGCGGATGTCTCGCGCTTGACGAATGAGAGCGAGACATTTTGCCGCCGAATGCTACGGGAAACCGGGGTTGCGACGGCGCCCGGCAATGATTTTGATCCGGATCGCGGGCGGTCTTTTATTCGAATATCCTTCGCTGGACCCACATCGGATATCGAGGATGCGGTGGCGCGCCTTGAAGTCTGGCAGGGCGGTAAATAAGCGAGAATTGCCGTTCCATCGATAGCGATAGATGAAATGGAATTTCGGCAAGTTTTGAATTCGGTAACAAACCGACTTCATAAATCGCTCGACTAATCAGATGCTAAGTGTCGGGAAAACAGTGCATTCCCATTACCATTTGTTAATTTCTTTATCTTAACACTCGCTCTCGAAGAACGCCCCTGGGGGGATTTTCTAATTGAAATAGTTAGGAGCAGTTAAATGGCTGCCAAAACCACTGCGTCGCGTTAGACTACCGCGAAGAAGCGGACGGTCAAGAAAGTCGCGGCGAAGAAGCCCGCGAAGAAATCCACGGCCAAGAAGACGGTCGCCAAGAAGCGTGCCGTGAAAATGGCGGTTGCGAAGAAGCGCGTCGTCAAAAAATCCACCGCGAAGAAAACGATTATCAAAAAGCGCGTTGTCAAGAAGACGGCCGCAAAGCGTATATTGCGCGATCATTTGAATGTCGAAATCGATTACGCCGGATATGATTACAGCGACAACGTGGTTGCACGGCTCGCCGTCGATCGGCCCGGGCTGAACGTCTGGAAGGCAGACGCCGCCACATGGACGCCAAAGCTCAAGAATATGACATTGTCATGTTGCTTGGTGGGCTACACCATGTCCCAACCCAAGCGGGGCAAATCGTCGGGAAATTGGCATCGGGCCTCAATAAGGGAGACATATTCATCAATTATGAACCGACCCACGGAATTCCCATGACACGTTGGGCGCGTAAAAGAATCTATGACAAAAACACTTTGTTTGAAGAACAGACCGAACGTGGGTTTTCCGTCGTGGAACTGTTGGATTTTTTCAAACATGCGAACTTCGTACCGGAGCGAATATTGTTCCCGGGATTGTTGTCATATGTCCTTTATTACAATCCGGATGCGTTTCCTTTGCTTAATTTCGGCGGGAAGATGGCGGTAAAATCGGCGTTTCGTTTCGACGAGTTGTTCATGGAAAACCGGGTCGGGCGCGCGCTGTCCTTCGCGACGCTTTCGGTGTGGAAAAAGATCTAAGCCTGAACTCTTGTTTCCCGACACATTCAAATATTTTAGTTCCGAAAACGATAAATTCGAATTCGCCCAAGCTTTCCGCAAGCTCGTAATTCGTCCGCGCATAGACCATGATTTCGTCACTGAATTTAGTGTTGTATTTGTCCGACGGCTGATGGAACACCAGCCGGGGCGGGCGGTCCCGAATCGTTTGCATGACGGCGCGAAAATCAGAATTGCCGACGATCCCGAGAGCCGAATTGAAAAACCGGACCGGGGCGCGACGGCCGGTGACGAAATAAATTTCGGGATTGACCGGCAGCGCCAGGATCGTTTGGTCGCCCCGGACTTCGCGGTTCACGAGATCGGCGATAAAGTTTGATGTCTTTTGCTTCGACCGACAGGCCGAGACGGTCCAATCCATCGGCCCGCGTCACTTCGGTTCGCACGCCTTTGAGCGTTCCGATCAGTCCGCGGGATAAAGGCTGGGCGGCGTGATAATACAATGCCACCGCCGATACCCACAATGCGCGCGCGGCGACGATTGCGCGACGGCCCATGGATTTCCCGGCAAGCATCCATATCAAGCCGGTCAGCGACAGGCCGACTGTGTAAAACAGATAGATCGGGATCTGGAAATGCACGGAGACAATGCCGTGGAACACCGCCAGAAATTCGAATGCTGACGAGCTGAAGACCAAATAGTTTAAAGGCCAAGGCATTGAGAAAATTCACGTAGCCCATGTGGATGTCCTGAATATCGCGGTTCAAGACATCGCCGGCCGAAATTCTCGCCGCAACGTAAGCATAGGCGCCGTCGTCGGGCGGCCACCAAAATTTGTCGTGAAAATAAATCAAAATGGAGGCTGAAATGAACAGCGTTGCGCTGCTTGCGAGGATCCACCGAACGGTCATGATACGCCCGAGACTTGCCAAGTTCCGCGCCTCGGATTATAAGCCCTGCTCGTGGCTGGGTAGCTCAGTTGGTTAGAGCGCATCACTCATAATGATGAGGTCGGGTGTTCAAGTCACCCCCCAGCTACCAACTCTCAATTTCATTATTTGGTTGGCCCAGATAGAGCCCGATGGGCTATTTACATTTTAGTAAGCTTGCTTATAGTAAGCTTGCTCAATAAAAAAGTAACGGGTGGAACATGGCTAGAACTCTGCCAGATAATCCGGACAGTTCGGTTGGATTTTTAATCAGCGACGTTTCGCGTCTCATGCGCCGTGTTTATGACCGCCGCGTCGAACCGCTCGGCCTGACCCGCGCGCAATGGCGCGTTCTGGTGCATCTCTATCGGCGCGAAGGAATAAGCCAGACCGAGCTCGCCGCGGTCCTCGAAATCGAGAAACCCACGCTCGGCCGGCTGGTCGACAGGCTGGAGGAAAAAGGCTGGGTCGAACGCCGGGTCGATGAGCGCGACCAGCGCGCCCGCCGCCTGATGGTCACCGATGCCGTGCGGCCCATGATCGAGCGCATGAAAGTCTACGCAGAGTCGGTCAATGAGGATTCCATGGCGGGGCTCGAGGCGGAACAGGAACGCCATTTGATCGAAATATTATTGGCGGTGAAAACAAATTTGAACCGTCTGCTGGTCAATGGCGAAGACGCCCCGGTGAACATCCCGGACGGGGAGGATTGAGGCCATGCGGCGCGCGTTGCTGCGGTTTATTTTCCTCGTTTTAGTCCCGATCGGGGCGGCGATCGGCGGGACCGAATATTACATGTCCACCCTGCGCTATGTGACCACGCAGAATGCCTATGTAAAGGCCACGGTGGTGGCGATCAGCGCCGAGGTCACGGGGCGGATCGAAAATCTTCTGACGCGTCAGAACCGGCGGGTCTCGGCCGGCGATCTGCTGTTCAGCATCGATCCGGAACCGTTCCGCATCACGCTGCAAAAAACCGAGGCGGAACTCGCCCGGGTGCGCAATGAGGTCGAGGCGCTGCGCGCGGATTACCGGGAATCGCGGCAGGAAATCAAGGAAGTCACCGACGACATCCCCTATTACAGGCGCGCTTTCGACCGGCAGCGCCGCCTGGCTGGAAAAGGCCATGCGTCGCGCGCGCGGTTCGACGAAGCCCAGCGCAATCTGGCCAATGCACGACAGCGGGCCGCCACGCTACGGCAAAAATCATTGCGCATTTTGGCGCAGCTCGGCGGCAAGATCGATCTGCCGTTGGAATCCCACGCCGATTACCGGCGCGCCAAGGCGGCGCGCGACGACGCGGAGCTTGATTTGCGCCGGACCATGGTCCATTCGCCGATTTCGGGCATCGTCGGTCCAGTGCGAATCGAGGCCGGCGAGTATATCACTGCCGGCGAGCCCGCCATGCCGCTGATCGCATCAAGCGCCCAGTGGGTCGAGGCCAATCTCAAGGAAACCCAGCTGACCCAAATCCGGATCGGCCAGAAAGTGGAAATCGTCGTCGACGCCTATCCGACTCGGAAACTCAGCGCCCGGGTCGACAGCATCAGCCCGACAACCGGGGCGGAGCTGTCGATCCTGCCGCCCCAGAACGCGTCCGGCAACTGGGTCAAGGTGGTCCAGCGGGTGCCGGTGCTTCTCGCGATCGACGAAATTCAGCCGCCCTTGAATCTGCGCGCAGGGATGACGGTCAGCGTCAGCATTGATACCGGGCGGGATCACACGCTGAACGATCTCATCGGATCGGCATTCGCCTGGAAGGCTAAACAGGAGTGAACGGGGCCGGCCCAGGGGCCGCGGCTCCACGCCAGACAAACCGCGCCATGATCACGGTGGTCGCCATGATGGCCACCACCGTGGTGTTGACCGATCAAACCATCGCCGCCATCGCCTTGCCCCACATGCAGGGCGGGCTGTCGGCCAGCCAGGACCAGATTTCCTGGGTAATGACGACCTATTTTATGGCGCAGGCCGTCACCATGGCGGCCACCGGCTGGCTCGCCGGCCGGATCGGCCGCAAGCAGGTTTTCATTATTTCGCTGTCCGGGTTCGCCGCATGCGCGATACTTTCCGGCAATGCGGAGTCGCTCGGAGAGATATTGTTCTACCGCGCTTTCCAGGGCGTCTTTTCGGCCCCCGTGATCCCGATCTCCCAGGCCCTGATGCTGGACAGCTACCCACCTGAACAACATGGCAAGGCGTTGTCGATCTGGGGCGTCGGGGTGATTTTCGCGCCCGTCGTCTCGCCGGTGATCGGCGGCTGGCTGACCGAGGATTACGGCTGGGAATGGATCTTTTACGTCAGCGTTCCCTTCGCGATATTTTCCGTGATCGCTGGCATTTCCGTGATCCGCGAGACGCCGCTCAATCTGGAACGGCGATTCGACTGGACCGGTTTTATCGCTATCGGGCTGGCGCTCGGCGCATTGCAGCTCATGCTCGATCGGGGCACGACCGAGGGCTGGTTCGATTCGACCGAGATCGTTATCGAGGCATTGATTGTTGTCGCCGGGTTTTATTTTTTTGTCGTCCATAGCCTGACCACGGACCATCCTTTTATCAGCCCAGCGATATTCGCCGACCGCAACATGGTGCTGGGCCTGTTTTTCATGCTCATCCTCGGAATTTTCGTACTGTCGATGAATGTGGTGGTGCCATTGTTCCTGCAAAACCTGCGCGGTTATCCGGTGCTGACCGCCGGACTAATCATGGCGCCGAGGGGGATCGGGTCGATGATTTCCCTGGCCCTTGCCGGCTGGCTGATGCGCCGCTTCGACAGCCGTCTGGTGATCGCCTTCGGCTTTCTCAACGTGGCGTTTTCATCCTATCTGTTCTCCACTTTCACCCTTGATGTCGGCGTGGCGGAATTCGTGTTCGCGATCTTTTTCAACGGTGCCGGGGTCGGTTTGATTTTCGTGCCCCTGACCGCGATTTCCTTTATCACGCTGCCGCCTCATTTGCGGACCGAGGGCTCGACCCTGACCAGCCAGTTCCGTGTTTATGGCGCGGGGATCGGCATATCGGTCATGGTGAGCGTGCTCAGCCGGACCAGCGTGATCGCACATGCCGAACTGACCGAAGCGGTAAATCCCTATAATCCGCTGATGCGGGCGCCGTTCCTACCGCAACATTGGACTATACTGACTGATACGGGGCGTTTGGCGTTGGAGCAGGAAATCTCGCGCCAGGCGTCGTCGATCGGTTTCCTCAACGATTTCAACCTCTTATTATGGGGCTCCTTGATCAGCATTCCCATGCTGCTATTGCTTCGCAACAAAGCCCCGGCATGACCCGTCCCGCCACAAAAACCCGCCTGCCGAACAAGGCGAAGCTGCGCAATACGCTGCGCAAGCTCGATGGCGTCCGGCGCGGGTCCGTGGCGGAAATCGATCGCGGCGAGGCGGCCCAGGAAGCGCTCGATTTTCTCGCCATGCTGAGCGGCTTGAAGCCGGTCTTTCTGCTCGGGCGCGGCGTCGCCGATCCACCCTGGATTCGCGGCGTGCTGCAGATTGCCGTCGATCAAAGACTTTATGTGGTCGAAGGTCCTTATTGGGATGCGGGCGGCGCGGACAACGATTTGCCCGGTTGGTTCCGCGACCACGGCGTCTCGGCTTTTCGCGAATTGCGCGCCCACTATATCTGCCGGGCCCGCGCCACCGCTGAAGAAATAGAAAACGTCTGCGCCGCCGCCAGTCCGATCAAAGCCCCGACCATCGCTCAAGAAGCCCGGCTGCTCGGCTATCCGGAATGCTGCGTTGCGGATCATTACCGGCGCAGCCTGGCTTACCAGTCGTTATGGCTGGAAATGCTGTCGGATCAGTCCGGCGGCGATGAGGCTTCAATGCGGCAAAAGCTGACCGACGGGGTTCCGCTCGACCCCGCATCGGACGACATGCGCCGGCGGCTTGAAGTGGTTATGCGTACCCACCCGGCGCCCTATACCAGTATCAATATGTGCGAATCCTGCCGCGACGGCGATGACAGCCCGGCCAAGCGCCTTTCGGCGAAATATCTCGATCTCGCCGTGACAATTGATCCGGGCCTGGAAAACGAGCTGAAAACCGCCATGGCCATGAATTCCCCGACGGCTTTCCGATAATAATAAGAAAATTTACATCAAGATTTATCAATCTATATTTGAACGTAAAAGCAAATGCGAGAGTATGGATTCTCAGAAAATTCGTATAGCGGATTGAAATAAAGGGAGGTTGTCGTGTCCGCGGGTATGGAGATTTACGCTTGTCGCTGGGGGAAAAAGCTTGAGGACGGCGTTCTCAGGGTCAGCGACCAGATTCACAATCGCGACGAGGCGATCGATGACGCCGAAGAGCTGTGCCACCAAGACGATTCCATCCATCGGATCGCCTATTATCTGGTCAATGACGCCGGCGATTTTCGGCTGTTTCATACCTTTGTAAATGACGGCGCAATCCCGCCCGACGGCTATTACAAGCCCCTGCCGGACGGTGTGACGCCAACAGTGTTTATGCCCAAGGCGGCCTGGTTCGAAATTGCCTGGCGCGAATTCAAGGCGCTGTTTTAGATGCAACGGCCCGGT
>JAYZAW010000027.1:0-2771 GCA_036339495.1 Pseudomonadota bacterium
GCACCAGCGCCATAAACGGATCGCTGATCCAGGGGTCCCTGCCGGTCACCCTGGTGGTGCTGAGCTGGATCATTCTGAACGATCGGATCGGCCCGCGTCGGGCGTTCGGCGTCGCGCTCGGCTTAACGGGCCTGGCGGCGATCGTCGCGCGTGGTGAGTTGTCGGTGCTGACCGGCCTGACCTTCAATATGGGCGATCCGATTTTGTGGTTGGGCATTTTTTGTCAGGCCTTGTTCTCGGTTCTGGTGACGCGTCGGCCTCGTGAAATTGATCTGGTGACGCTGCTGACCATCGGTTTCTTCGTCGGCTCGGTCACCACCCTGCCGCTGCATGTCTGGGAAATGGCGAACGGCGACATGATCCCGTTCAACCAGACATCCGTCCTGGCGATATTCTTCATCGCTTTGTTTCCATCTGTGTTGGCGCAGCTTTTCTGGGTCGGCGCCATTTACCGCGTCGGCCCGGTCACGGCGGGTTATTTTATTTATCATACGCCGGTCTTCGGGACGCTGATGGCGATCATTCTGCTGGGCGAAAGTTTCGCCTGGTTCCATGCCGTCGGCATATTATTGATCTTCACCGGCGTCTATCTCGCCACCTCGGGCAAGGGGCAATGAAATTCGGGAGACCGGCGCCATGCGGCGCGACCATCTGACCGCCTATTTCATCCTGACCCTGTGCGCGCTGTTTTGGGCCGGCAGCGTGATTTCGGGCCGCGCGGTCGCGGGGGAAGTCCCGCCGCTGGCGCTGAATTTCTGGCGCTGGGTTCTGGCCTTCCTGGTCGCCGCCCCGGTCGGACTGCCGGTGATGTGGCGCCAGCGGGACATCATCGCGGCGAATTGGCGCATTCTCACCACATTGGCGCTGCTCAACATGACGATCTTCGGGTCGCTGGTCTTTGTCGGGCTGCAATATACCGGGGCGGTGAACGGCTCTCTGCTGCTCGGCGCCATGCCAATCAATATCGTGCTGATGTCGTGGATCGTCGCGCGCACCGGCATCACGGGACGGGCGATCGGCGGCGTTACGCTGGGGCTCGCCGGGCTGCTGTTCATCGTGTCCCGGGGCGAACTGGCGGTCATCACGGGGCTGAACTTCAATTCCGGCGATCTGGTGATGTGGGTTGCGATCCTGTCCTATGCGCTCTATTCGGTCTGGCTGCCGCGCGCGCCGCAAACCCTCGACCTCATGGCGTTGATGACGACGATGTTCCTGATCGGCGCGCTCGCCGGGCTGCCGCTCTATCTGTGGGAGACACTGGCGCTCGGCAAACCGGTTCCGCTGAACGCCGCGTCGGCCTGGTCGATCGGCTATCTCGGGCTGTTTCCGTCCTTGCTGGCGCAGGTGTTCTGGACCGCGGCGATCCGTCGCGTCGGCGCCAACACGGCGGGATATTTCATCTATCTGTCGCCGGTTTTCGGCACGCTGATGGCGATCGCCTTTCTGGGCGAAACCTTCGCCTGGTATCACGGCGCGGGCATCGTGCTGATTTTCACCGGCATTTTTATTGCTACCCAGAACCGGAAACCGGATAGGATCGATCAATAAATTTGGGGGCCGACATGACGGATACGGCTGAGACATTACTCGATCGTGCCCCGGCGCTGGTTCCCATCCTGGCGGAACGCGCGCCCGAGACCGAAAAACTGCGCCGGCTGCCCGATGAAACCGTGGCCGACCTCAAAGCCGCCGGGCTGCACCGCATGGGCAAGCCGGCGCGTCTCGGCGGGGCCGAGCTACCGCTCGACGCCACGGTCGATATCCTGGCCACCCTGGCGCGCGGCTGCACGTCGACCGCCTGGGTCATGGGCGTCAACACGGACCATTCGATCATCACCGGCATGTTTCCGCCGAAAACCGTCGATGAGGTTTGGGGAACCGCGCCGGACGCCATCATCTCCGCCGGCTATTTCCCGGCCGGAACCAATGAGCCCGCCGACGGCGGAGCGCTTTTAAGCGGCGCCTGGAGTTTTGTCAGCGGCTGCGACCATGCCGATTGGTTTCTAATGGGAAGCATGATCCCAGACGAAAGCGGCGATCGCGTCCCCTGTGTCTGCCTGATTCCCAGGTCAGAAGTCGAGATCGAGGATAATTGGCATGTGATGGGGCTTTGCGGCACCGGATCGAAAAACATTGTCGCCGACGGGGGCTTCGCGCCCAACCACCGCATCATGTCGATCCTGGCGATCAACGGCGGCTGGGCGGCGCGCGGCAAGCCCAATGTGCCGCCGCTCTACCGCCTGCCCCATGTGTCGACGAACCCGTTTTTCTTCAAGGCCACGGCTTTAGGCATCGCGGAAAGCATGCTGGACGATTTCATCAAACAGATGAATTCGCGTTCATCCTTCGGCAATCCGGTGGGGGAATGCGCCACCCTGCAAATGCATATCGCCGAGGCGGCCGCCGAGATCGACTGCGCGAGGCTGTTGATCAAGCGCGATACCTTCGAGGCGATGGAGGCCATGCGCGCCGGCGAGGATCTCAGCCTCGCGACCCGGGCGCGCAATCGACGCGACCAGGCCTATTCGTCCAAGCTGTGCCGCCAGGCGATCGACCGCTTGTTCGGCGCGTCCGGCGCGCATAACATTTTTTCCGATAATGTCAGCCAACGGAATTTCCGCGACATGCGGGCCGCGTCGAACCATCTCGCGGCCAATTGGGATGTCGCGGGAACCACATTCGGGCGGGTCTCGTTCGGGCTCGATCCGGCAACCCGGTTGATTTAACAAAGGGATGGAATCCATGGCGGAAGCAAGGGTGATCAAAATCGA
>JAYZAW010000028.1:0-4327 GCA_036339495.1 Pseudomonadota bacterium
TTTGTCAACCCTTGTGTCCTCTTGCGCCGGGCGGCGTCAATTGCGATAGAACTCGAACATCGGTCAGCCCTGATTTATCCTGTTGCATTTCATCGTTAATGGAATTTGCCCACCATGAAATTTACCGTCGGAATTGAGGAAGTCAGCGAGGAGAAACCGCTGCGTTTGATGGTCGCAAAGCGGCATGGGGTCGGCATTTATCAGGCCGGGGACGATTATTATTGCATCGATGACTGGTGCCCCCATGCCGGCGGCTACATGACCCAGGGCGGCCCCGCCGAAGACATGCTGGCCATGTGCCCGATCCATGGCTTCGAGTTCGAAATCCATACCGGAAAATGCCTGCAGAGCGCCAATTTCAACGTGGCGAGCTATCCGGTGACCCGGTGGGGTGATAAACTCGTCATTCATGTCGAAATCGACGATCAGGGATCCTGATTCCGCCGAACCACTCCAGGAGAAACCGCCATGTCGGAAACAATCGGCGCCACGCCGCCCATGCTCACGCCCTTCACCTTGCGCGACATGACACTGATCAACCGGGTGGTGATGTCGCCCATGTGCATGTATTCGGCGGATGACGGCGCGGCGAATGATTTTCATCTGGTGCATCTCGGCAGCCGCGCCATGGGCGGCGCGGGACTGGTGTTCACCGAAATGACCGATGTCGAGCGCGCCGGCCGCATTTCGCCCGGCTGCGCCGGAATATATAAACCCGAACACGTGCCGGCCTGGAAGCGGGTCACTGATTTCGTGCATAACCGCACGGAAGCCAAAATCGGGGTCCAGCTTGGCCATGCCGGCCGCAAGGCGGCGACTCCGGAGCCCTGGAACGAAGACTCGGATAAAAACCATTGGGAAATTTATGCGCCCTCGCCAATCGCCTTTTCCGGCAACAGTCCGATGCCGAAGGAGATGGACCGGGCCGACATGGACCGCATCCGCGACGCCTTCGGTAACGCCGCTCGCATGGCCGAAGAGGCGGGTTTCGACATTATCGAACTGCATTGCGGCCACGGCTATCTGCTGTCGAGCTTTATCTCGCCCTTGACCAACAAGCGGGAGGACGGCTATGGCGGGTCGCTCGAAAACCGTATGCGGTATCCGCTTGAGGTTTTCGAGGCCGTGCGGGGTGCATTTTCGGACAACAAGCCGATCTCCGCTCGGATTTCCGCCTTCGACTGGGTCGATGGCGGCACCACGGAAGAAGACGCCGTCGAAATCGGCCGACTTTTCAAGAGGGCCGGGCTCGATATTCTAGACGTCTCGACGGGTAACGTGGTCCCGGGCGCGCGTCCCACCGTGACAGGGCTGTTCCAGACCACGTTCAGCGAAAAAATCAAACGTAAAACCGGCATTCCCACCATGACGGTCGGCAACATCACCGGCCCGGCCGAAATCAACGAGGTCATCGAGAACGGTCGCGCCGATCTCTGCGTGGTCGGCAAGGGACATCTTTATGACCCCTATTTCGTCCGTCACGCGGCGCACGCGCTCGATGTGGACGGCCCGGAATTGCCTCGGCAATACCAACGCGCGGCTGGCTTTACGCCGTCTTTCTAGCTACTATCACGCGCTCGCCCGCCGGAGCGAAGTGGCGGGCAATTTCCTCATCGAGAATTTCCGGATCGGGATCGTAACGGCCAAACCAGTCTTTCACCAGGGTTTGAGCCTCGCCGTAATCAGACGGTCGTTCGCTACGCAAAAACGACCGCACCGTAAATCTCAATTGTTCGGTCATCGCTTTGCTCCCAAGGGTCCCAAAGAATGGACCGCTGACAGCCTGAAATTAGCATGACGCAAGACATCAAATGTGGCGAATGCGAATCGATGTGTATAACTATTCCACGTTAGCGGGTGGGTAACTCCGCGACTTCATCTCCGAGATCCCAGAACAGCCCGGCCATGATTTCTAGCCCCTCGCGCGCAACCGGGCCGAGCATGTGTTCGTCGGGGGCATGCTGGGAACAGCCGGCATAGGAGTGCGGCACCCAGATGGTCGGCAGGCCGAGCACCTCCGAAAACACGTCATTGGGCAGCGAGCCGCCAAGATTGGGCAGGATCGTTGGCGCCGCGCCGGTGGTGCGCGTCACCGACGCCGTGGCCCAGCCGACCCAAGGGTCGTCCGGGTCGAGCCGCGTCGCGCGCAGGAAACCCGACGCGCTTTTTTTAACCTTGATTTTTTCGTGGCCATGCGCCTCGAGATGTCGGCGTAGGGCAGGCACTATATCGTCTTCATCGATCCCGACCACATAGCGCAGATGGCAAAAGGCTTTCGCCGTCGGCGGAATGGCGTTGACCGGACGTTCCGGCGTACCCGAGGTAAACGCCAAAACCTCGAAACTGTTCCAGCCATAGACCCGTTCGGCCGGCGTCAGCCCCGGTTCGCCCCAGTCGGGATCGATCTCGGGCGCGTTGGCGCCGCCCTGGACCTGAAGTCCACGGAGCGCATGGCGCACCGAATTGGTTAGTGTTGTCGGCCGCCATTCGGGAACACGGATCGCGCCGCGCCCGTCGGTGATATCGGCCAGCGCTTGGGCCAGCAGGATCGCCGGGTTGGCGATCAGCCCGCCCCAATTGCCGGAATGGTGGCCGCCGTCGCGTAGATTCACGGAGATTTCAAACGGGTAGACGCCGCGTGCACCGAGAAACAATGTCGGCGTTTCGGGCGCGATGCGTGGGCCGTCCGACGACAGGAACAGATCGGCCGCAAGCAGCCCGTCGGCGTGCTCGGCGCAGAATTCACGTAACCCCAACGAGCCGATTTCCTCGCCGGTCTCGATCAGAATGCGGGAATTGAACCCAAGCGCGCCGCGCGCCGCGATCACGGCGGCGAGCGCGCCGATATTGACCGAATGCTGGCCCTTGTTGTCGGCGGTGCCCCGTCCGTACAGCCGGTCGCCGTCCTGGGACAGCGTCCACGGGTCGCGGCCGTCGGCCCACATGTCGTCGAGCCCGCGCACCGAATCGCCATGGCCGTAAGTCAGAACTGTGGGGAAAGATTTATCCTCGATCCGCTCGGCGATCAGGATCGGGCCCGCGCCGTCGACCGGATTCGGAAACACCTGGCAGACATAGCCGAGCGCCTCGAGCGAAGCGCACATTTCATCCTCGAGATATTCGCGCAAGGAGTCGGCGAATTCGGGATCCTGGCTGGTGCTCCGGATCGCGACCCGGCGCGCCAGATCGGCCACGAACCCGCCGCCGTCAAAATAATCGCGCGCGCCTTCGATTGCCGCGTCTCGCGTGGTCAAGCAGCGATCCCCGGCGGCAGAAGTTCGTCTTCCCGCAATACAAACCGGCGGTACAGATCTGTGATCGACGCCCAGCGCAGCTTCACGGCCTCTTCGCAGACCACCACGGCGCGGGCTTCGAGCTCCGGCGTGTCGATATATTTTTCGCACAGCGCCAATTGCCGCTCGCTATGTTCCAGATCGGCCTCGGCGTGTTCGACGAAGAACTCGATTTCCGGAGAGTCCTTGGTAAAGCCGTAATGCTTGATGAAGGACGGGATGGTGACCTCCACATTGAGCGCGACCTGCTGACCTTCCTGGGTCGATTGCATGGCCAGTGCGACGCCGATCGGTTCCTCGCGCAGACATTCGACATAATGCAGAATGCGCCCGGTCCAGGCCGGCGACATCGGCGTCGCGCGGACTTCGTCGTCCGACAGCCCGGCGGCGCGGCAGAAACGGAAAATCATCTCGTTATGGTCATGGGGCTCGTGACCCTCGCCGGGAATCGCCTTCATGCCATGTTCCTCGGCCAGGTTTTCCACCAGCGCCTCGCACACATCCTGCGGCGCGCGGTAATACATCAGGCCAAAGGCGGGCTGGGCGCGGGCCACGAACTGGTGGTGATACCCCATATAGATGCCGAGCGCCTTGAGATCGAGCGAGCCGTCCAGCATGGACGTAAAGAATGGATGCTTCTTGGTATGCCACTGATCGCGAATATCGTTGATGCGCTGTCCGACGGATCCAACCATTTTCAGTCTCCCCTGTTGGAACGAATGCTACACGGCGCAGGGAACGCGGACAAGGCGGGCCGGCGAGCCAACCGGAGCCACGGCCGAGCCTCCCCCCTGTCCTCCGAAGCCTTGGCGTAGGGGGGCGAAAAAGCGCCGATTAACCCCATGCCCACCAGGGAACGGCCGGGAAATAACGCCCGACCCGGCGAACGAAAGGCCGAGTCCGGGGCCGGCAAACCTGTTGACATGTCAATTCTCTCAAAAAGTGGAATGGCGCGGAAGGCGCCGGCCGCTTGACCGGCCAACACCCTATAACGCAACTTAGGTTTTCATATAAGGTGAATTTTTAGAAATGTA
>JAYZAW010000029.1:0-5595 GCA_036339495.1 Pseudomonadota bacterium
AAAGTTTCTGTTAATGGAAACTACCCACGTGGAACTCCATGTTTTTCCGCCCCGGCCAAAATCGCATCAGCCTAACCCTTTCCTTCGGGCGAGGGCTCTGTGCCGTGTTTTCCCTGGCCGGGGCGCTTCTTCTTTCAAGTCCCGCATCGGTGGGCAATAAATTCGTCGAGGAAGTCACCTGCCTGGCGCTGAACATCTATTTCGAGGCGCGCAATCAACCCACCGAAGGCAAGATCGCCGTCGGCCATGTGGTCATGAACCTGGTCGCCCACCGGCGATTTCCCAAATCGATCTGCCGCGTGATCCGCCAGGGTGGCTTCAAGCGACGTCATCGCTGTCAGTTCTCATGGTGGTGCGACGGCCAGAGCGACAAACCGCGCGACCGAGCCGCCTGGACCGAAAGCCGCCGCGTCGCCGCCGCAAATTATATGGGCGCAAGCGATGATCCGACGGACGGCGCGCTATGGTATCATGCCGATTACGTCAAACCGGACTGGCGCAACGACTTCCAGCGCTGCCCCAAAATCGGCCGACGTGTGTTTTACGCCATCGACAGCATGAAGCGCGAAAGAACCGAAGCAACCGACCCGTCGCCGCAATATGTCGCCGTGGTTCCCGTATCGTATAAAATAATTAACCGGGATCTGGAGAAGCGACCGGAAATCCGCACGGCCAACCTTACCGAGCAATTGCTCATGGTATTCGGCATCGGATTGATCGGCCTCGGGTTCGCCGGGTTCCATCGCAAGCGCGGATAAGCAAAAGAGGCCGTGACGAAAATTCCGTCACGGCCTCGGGTCTAACCGTCTCCCAGACTTAAAAGATTAGACTGAACTGGTATTGTAAATGCTTGTATTTAAGTCATTTAACGGTTTCGATAGCAACCTTCATAGCCTTTATTTCCTGGGTTGAATAGCCCAGTTCGGCAAGAATTTCATCGCCGTGTTCGTTCATGGTCGGCGGCGGCGCCAGTGGCTGATCGTCGTGCGAGCCGTCGAACCGCACCGGGCGGCGCAGCAGGGTCAACTCGCCCTCGGTCGGATGGGTGGTCTTGAAGAAAATATCGAGATGGCGGATCTGGGGGTCGTCCATCACTTCGGGCATGGTGTGAATCGGCGCGAACGGCACGTCCTCGGCCTCCAACCGTTCCATCCAGTAAAGCCTGGGTTTGCCGGCAACCGCCTTCATTAGCTCTTCCTGGAGTCCGAGATAGTTTTCGATCCGCCCATGACGCGTGGCAAACCTGTCATCCTGCCCAAGATCAGGCCGCTCCAGCGCATTTTGTACGCCCTGCCAGAATTTTTCCGGCGACGACAGATGCACCGCCATCAGCTTCCCGTCGCCACATTTCAACGCATAGGACTGAGACGCCATGACCCGCGCCAGGGGGTGCTGCGGAATATCGGCCTGCAGCATGTTGGCCCACGGGTCGGGCATGAAGGTCACGGTCGATTCCAGCATGTTGACGTCGACCCGGCGCGGCGGCCCACCCCGTTCGCGTTCGTACAACGCGCCGAGTATGCCGTAGCACGCGTTAATGCCGGTCATGTTGTCGGAAATCGTCGGGCCGGCGAATTGCGGCTCGTCCGGGTCGAGGAACATGCTGGC
The DNA here is from genome assembly GCA_036339495.1 of Pseudomonadota bacterium. GTDB lineage: Bacteria > Pseudomonadota > Alphaproteobacteria > MPNO01 > MPNO01 > CALGIA01. Next base: position 1,609 of record JAYZAW010000029.1, read on the forward strand.
CACGCCGGACAGCGACTGGGCCACGGCGTCATAGGCCGGGCGATCCTTATAGGGGCCGTCTTCGCCGAAACCGGTAATCGAGCAATAGATCAGCCGGGGATTGACCTCGCGCAGCGTATCGAGCCCGAGATTGAGACGCTCCATCACGCCGGGGCGAAAATTCTCCAGCAACACATCGGCTTTTTCGACCAGCTTGAGCAGTACTTCCCGCCCCGTGTCGGAGCGCAGATCGAGCGCGATCGAGCGTTTGTTGCGGTTATAGGCGCCGAAATGGGCCGAATAGAGCCCGCCGCGAAAGCTGCGAAACATATCGCCGCCCTTGGGGTTTTCGACCTTGATGATGTCCGCGCCGAGATCGCCCAGAAGCTGGCCGCCGAGCGGGCCGGTGATCATTGTCGTCAGTTCGAGTATTCGAATGCCTTCGAGCGGTCCGGCCATTTAGGGTATCCTATTTCGATTATTCCGCCGCGCCCGAGATCAATTCGGCCTGTTCGGCCTCGATAAGTTCGATCAGCATGGCACGCGCGGCGATGGACGCTGCGTCCGAGTTGATATCGACTCCCACCGCGTCGGGTTTCAGGTTCTTCACGCGCTGCTGGCCCTCCAGCACGAACTTGTCCTCCAGAAACACATCCGTGAACTGGGTTTGAAATGTCTTCTGCACCTCTGAATCCTCGAGACCGAAATTGCGTGCATGGGCGTAGAAGTAATGGCAGCTGGCGTCGGTCTCGGGCGTCGGCGCATTGAGCACCCGCATTTCGACGCCATGATCGCGATGCCCGGGCCGGGTATCGGTCCCAAGTTCCACGCTGCCCGCGTCATTCACCACGAAGGCCGGCATTTCGCAGACTGTCTCCATCCAGCGGTCCACGTTTCCGGTGAACTTCCCGGCCCGGCCCCAGAACGGCGCCGGCGGGCGGTCCATCACCATGCGAGCCATTTTAATGACGCTGTTCAGCCGTTCGGTCTTGATCGGAAAATCCATGATCGCGTCATTCCCGATCGAGGACGCATGTACATAGGTCAGATGGGAAATATCGAGCAGATTGTCCGAGACAAACTGGTAGTTGCAGGCGACTGGCAGGGGCTTGCCTCCATTGCCTTTCACCGTGCGCCAGCCGTCGTCGCCGACCCAATGCCAGTCGGGGATCAGGCTTTCATCGGCGCGCGCGGGGTCGCCCATCCAGATCCAGATCCAGTTCCATTTCTCGGCCACGGGGTAGGACCGAACGCGGGAGCCGGGCGGAACCCGCGCCTGTCCCGGCACCCGGACGCAATCCCCATTGCGGTCGAATTCCAGCCCGTGATAGCCGCATTGCAGCACATCGCCGATCACCTTGCCCTGGGACAGCGGCAATTGGCGGTGACAGCAGCAATCCTCCAGCGCCACCGGCGCGCCGCTTTCATCCCGATACAGCACGACCGCTTCATTGAGGAACATGCGCCCGAGAGGCTCGTTTCCGACCTCGTTATCGAACGCGGCGACATACCAGCTATTGCGCAAATATTTCTGATTTTCCGGAACTTGTTCCATCGTCCTGCCTTTCTTGGCTAGATCTTGCCGAGCGCCTTCAATATCGATTGCGGCGTGATCGGCTGGGCGGTGATGTGGCTGTCGAACGGCCGCATGGCGTCATTGACCGCGTTCAGAACCGCGCTCGGCGCGCCGCCGACACCGGATTCGCCGACGCCCTTCGCGCCCAGTTCGGACGACGACGTCGGCGTCTGGACATGGGCCACGTCTATGTCCGGCATATCGCCCGCCATCGGCGTCAGATAATCGGCCATGGTGGCGTTGATCATCTGGCCGTTATCGTCATAGACGCAATGTTCGAACAACGCCCCGCCGAGCCCCTGCACCGCGCCGCCCCGGACCTGTTCGTCGGCCAGGTTCGGATTAATGACGCGGCCGCAGTCTTCGATGATCCAGTGCTTCAACAGCTTCAGGAAACCGGTTTCGGGATCGAGTTCCACATAGGCGCCGTGAATGCCGTTGGTATAAATGTAAGGCACATCCTTGACCCGGAAATGGCGGGTCTGGGACAGCTCCGGCTGAACGTCATTGGGCAGTTCGCCGAGTTGGAAATGCCCGATGCGGCCGATTTCCGCCAGGCTGACCCGGACATTGTCGTGATTGTCGGCATCGACCACATTGCCGCCAAACACATCAAGGGTCGCTGGATCCGATTGCAGCAACACCCCCGCGATGCGCAGAATTTCCGCGCGCAGCGCGCTGCCCGCCTGGAACGTGGCCTCGCCGCCAATCCCGGTTGCGCGTGACGCCTCGGTGCCGCCGCCATAGGGACCCGCATCGGGGTCGCCCGAAATCACGCGCACGTTTTCGATCGGCACGCCGATGGCCGTCGCCGCAATCTGGGCCATGACGGTATCGGCCCCCTGCCCCTGCTCGGTAACACCGACCAGACAGAGCACGGCGCCGGACGGCTCCAGGCTGACGGTTGTGGCGTCCTGGGCGGCGATCGGCGCGCGGCCGGCGCCGTAATAACCCACCGGGCTCGGCGCGGTGCCCTTGATGAAAGCCGCAAATCCGATGCCGCGATAGACGCCTTGTTTGCGTAGTTCGGCCTGTTCCGCGCGCAGCGCGTCGTAATCCATGCGCTCGACCAATGTGTCGAGACAGGCCTGGTGCGACAGATCATTTACCGGCAGACCGGCCGGCGTCACCGTCGGGTAGCCGTCATCGGGCATGAAATTGCGTCGCCGGATTTCCACCGGGTCGAGCCCCGTCGCCGCCGCCGCCTGATCGAGCAGGGATTCGAACACCGTGATGCCGATCGGATGCCCGACCGCGCGATATTGCGACATGGGAACCTTGTTGAGATAGACGATGGTCGCGTTGGCTCGGTAATTCTTGTGTTTATAGGGACCGCCGGTGATGTTGATCACCTGGACGGCCTCGAACACGCTGGTGCGCGGATAGCATGAATAGGGTCCAACGCCGGTCAGGTCATCGATATCGGCGCCGAGAATGTCGCCGTCCTTGCTGACCGCCAAGCGTCCCCGGACCCGGTGTTCGCGGGCATGGATGTCGGACACGAAGGATTCCAGCCGGTCGGCGATGAATTTCACCGGGCGTTTCAGCAAGATCGAAAGCGCCGCCGTCGCGACTTCATCGCCGAAAGTATGGATTTTCAGACCAAACGATCCGCCCACATCGGGCGCAATGATCCGCAGATTATGTTCCGGCATCCGCAGCAGCTTGGCGAACACCGTCTTGATCATGTGCGGCACCTGGCTGCTGGTGTGGATGGTCAGCCGTTCGGTGCTGGGGTCGAAATCGGCCACCAGGATCCGCGATTCGAGACTGACCGCCGTATGTCGGCCGAACTCGAAACTGTCCTCGATGATGTGATCGGCGGCGGCGAAGGCCGCATCCACGTCGCCTTTGTCGATATTCTGCCGCAGCGCAAGATTGTCGCCCATATCCGGGTGGATCACCGGGGTATCCGCATCGAGCGCGGTTTCCTTGTCGACCACCGGGGCGAGCTCTTCCCACTCGACCTGGATCAGCTCAACCGCGTCTTCCGCCAGCGCGCGGGTCTCCGCCACCACGATGGCCACCGGCTCACCCTGCCAACAGGCGCGGTCGACCGCCATGGCGTGCTGGATTGCGGATTTCATGCCGACGAAGCTGGTCAGAATGCCGTGCCAGGGTTCGACATGCTCGGCCAATTCCCTGCCGGTCACGATCCGGACCACGCCGGACATCTCCGATGCGGCTACGGTGTCGATATTCAGAATTCGCGCGTGGGCGTAAGGGCTGCGCAGAAAAGCGGCATGCAGCGTGCGCGCGACCTGAATGTCGTCGGTATATCGCCCCCGCCCCATGGCGGCGCGTTTGGCGCCGGGACGGCTCAGCGTGCGCCCGACATAGCTGCCAGACTGGTCGAAAACTATATGATCGCTGGTCTCGGCCATGCTATTTGGCCTCGAGACGCTTGTTGTTGGTGGTCTCGATGGCGTCGA
>JAYZAW010000030.1:0-5508 GCA_036339495.1 Pseudomonadota bacterium
AAGGCGGCTTGAAGAATTCCTGGATGCCAAGGACAGACTGGAGACACAAAGCGCGGAGCTCGCGGCCTCGGCCGATGAGCTGCATCTCGCAAAACTGGAAGCCGAATAGGCGCTACGAAAAGCCGAAGACGCGGCGGCGGCCAAGTCGGAATTTTTCGCCACCATGAGCCATGAAGTTCTCACGCCCATGAACGGCATTCTCGGGATGGCCGGGTTATTGCTGCAGGGCGACCTTTCCCAAGGGCAACGCGAGCAGGTCCAGGGGATCAGCGAGTGCGGCGATTCCCTGTTGATGCTCATCAACGATATTCTCGATCTATCCAAGATGGAATCCGGCCGTCTGGATATGGAGGACATTCCCTTCGGTATCCATGAAGCGATTGACAGCGTCATTCATCTGCTTGGCCCTAAAGCCACCGAGATGGGATTGGATCTTGATGTTTTCGTCGATTCGGACGTGCCTGCTTTTGTCAATGGCGATCCTGGACGGCTAAGACAGATCTTGCTGAATCTGGTCGGAAACGCGATCAAGTTTACCGAACGGGGTGGTATCTCGGTCTCCGTCCAGCTCGATCATCGCGACGAAATCGGATTGATGCTGGGATTTGAAGTCGCCGATACCGGCATCGGCATTCCCGAAAGCGCCCGCGATGGTCTGATCCAGCAGTTGTCCGGGTGGGGAATGCAAACGGAAGCCGTCGCCGGCATCGAAGATGCCCAGAATCACCTGAAAGATGCGGATTCGAGCGGGAACGCTTTCGGTCTGGTGTTTATCAATCATTCCTTGAATGAAGAAAGCGGCGTGTCTCTGGGAACGGCCATTCGCCGCGAATATGGGCGCGATCGTCCCAAATTGGTGTTTATCACGGCCGATGAAAGCACTCATGTCGGCGATCTCGTCACGGGAGCCGGATTTGACTCCTGCCTGTCAAAACCGCTTCGGTTGCTGCCGCTGATGGACCGGTTGTCTGAGTGAACGGCATCCGACGCCGCTCCGTTCGCGCCCGGTCCGGCGGCTGGGCAGGTGGAATAATCATCCAAAGGGATCCGCATTCTTCTGGCCGAGGACAATGTCATAAACCAAAAGGTGATTCTGGCCATGCCATGCATGGAGATTATCGGATCGACATCGCCAATAACGGTCTGGAGGCCGTCGAAGCGGTGCGCCGGTCCGATTACGATCTTATTTTAATGGATGTCCACATGCCCGAACTGGATGGCATCCAGGCCACAATTCAGATACGGGCGATGCCCGGCGCCAGGTCGAAATTACCCATCGTCGCGGTGACCGCCGGTGCAATGGCCGGCGATCGCGAAAAATTCTTGTAGGCGGGAATGGACGATTATGTGACCAAACCCAAAGACCATGCGAAATTTACAAAGGTCGTTTTGCGATATTGCGGCGCGGAGCCGCGGACCGTCGAGGCGAACCATGGTAATTCCGTCGCGGCGTCCTCCGCGACCGCGGACCGGAACAAACCCGGAGATGAAGACGGTCTCGCCGAACTGGCCCTGAATTTGGACGGGATTGTCGACGGAAGCTAATTCCCGATTTCCTCCGCCTTTTCGTAATACGACAGATCGAGGTATTTGACGGCATCGGTGTCAAAGCCTTTATCGGCGCCGATATGGTGAACGATGCTCCCCGTGCCCGGAAAGGCGACGACTTTCAACGGCGCCGCCATATTGGTTTTCCTCTAATTATGTGTAGCAACACATTATTTCATTTCCCGGCCAACTGGAGATGCCCGTCGCGTGTTTGGGGTAGTCTGCGGCCCAGAATTTGCGATGCCACGATGGTGCGCAGAATCTGCGCCGTGCCGCCGGCAATCGCGAACATTCGGCCGTCGCGCACCATGCGTTCCAGCGGGCGGGATTGGGAATAACCCGCCGCGCCGAACATCTGCAGCGCGTCGTTGGTGACCTTGATCGCCATGTCGGCTGCCAGCACCTTTGCCTGCGCCGCCATCAGCATGTCGGGGAAGCCGCTGGTTCCGGTATCGGCGCTTGCCGCCGCGCGCCATAGCATCGCGCGGGCGGCTTCGATCTGAATCGACATGTCGGCCAGGATCCATTGCAGCCCCTGGAATTCGGCGATCGGACGGCCGAACTGTTCCCGCTCGACCGCATAGGCGAGCGCCTGGCGGTATGCCCCCTCGGCGACGCCGAGCGCGACTGTTCCCGCGCCGACCCGCTGACTGTTATAGGCGTTCATCAAATCGGCGAACCCCTTGGCGAGGCCGCGCGGCGGCATGACCAGCGCCGCCTCCGGCACGGTCATGTCACGGCAGATGATTTGTGTTTCCGGGATGCCGCGCAGGCCCATGGTGCGTTCGCGATCGCCGACGATCAGCCCCGCGGTTTCATTGCGGATTGCGATAAAACCGCCGATCCCCTGTTCCGCGCCTGCCTCATCGAACACACGGGCGAAAATCAGATGCAGCCGCGATACGCCGCCGCCGGTGATCCAGTGCTTCATGCCGTTGAGCACGAAACCATCGCCACGCCGATCGGCCCGCATTTTCATCTCGCCCGCCGCCGAACCGGCCTCGGGTTCGGTGATGCAGATCGCCGGCTTGTCGCCGCCCAGCACGCCGTCCGCCCAAAGGCGCTTTTGCGCGTCGGTACCGTATGTCATCACCGCCGAGATCGCGCCCATATTGGATTCGACCACGATGCGGCCGGTCACCGCGCAATGCCTGGCCATTTCCTCGATCACCAGCACCGCGTCGAAATATGTCAGGCCCTGCCCGCCATAATCCTTGGGGATCGTCATTCCCATGAAACCCTGCTCGTTCAACAGCTTGACCGTATCCCAGGGATAGTCGCGGCTTTCGTCGATTTCAGCGGCGCGTTTCGCCACATGTCCCTCGGCGAGGCCCCGCGCCCGTGCCCGAAGGTTTTTCTGGGGATCGGTCAATTCAAATTGCATGGTTTGCACTTCCTCGAATTCATCCTGACTATGCCCCGGCCCCCCGCGGGTGTCACGTGAAGACAAGCATTGGTTCGCCAAATTTGTTGTTCCTGCCATATTACATTTCACAAGAATGAGTATAAGGGTCGGCACGGGATGGTGGGCGAAAGCGCGCTTGAGAATATTTTGAAGCGTGATCGAATGATTGTCCTGTTCGGGTTGGGCGGCGTTATCGGTCTGGCGTGGGTATATCTGGTGGCGTTTGACGGCGGGATGTCCGCCGCTCCGTACGCCTTGATGCCGTGGAATTTTTCCCATTTCGTGCTGATGTTTTTAATGTGGGCCGTGATGATGGTCGGCATGATGCTGCCGTCGGCGGCGCCGATGATTCTGCTTTACATGCTGGTCGCCCGGAAAAGCGCGGAAAAGAACACGCCCATTGTCGCGAAAGGCGAGTTCGTGGCCGGTTATGCCGTTGCGTGGACCGGGTTCAGTCTTAGCGCATCAATTCTGCAATGGGGTTTCGAACTACTCGCGCTGCTGTCTCCCAAGATGGTCATCGCCAACCCGTTCTTCGGCGGTGGGCTCCTGATCGCCGCCGGGGCCTATCAATGGACGCCGTTGAAAGACCGGTGTCTCGGCAATTGTCGCTCGCCCATGGCGTTCCTGACCCATTCATGGCGCGATGGCGGCGGCGGCGCTTTCCGCATGGGGCTGGAACACGGGCTGTACTGCGTCGGGTGCTGCTGGGTGATGATGGGTTTGCTGTTTTTAGGCGGCGTGATGAATTTGCTGTGGATCGCCGCAATCACGGCATTTGTCCTGCTCGAAAAACTATCTCCCATTGGCGTCCAGGGCGGGCGGTTCAGCGGTTTCCTACTGATTGTCAGCGGGTTGTTGGTGATCGGCCTCGCCTAATATCGATTATTTCAGGTCCAGAAGCCTTTTTATGTTCCCTTCGAACATATTCTGCCGGTCTTCGCCCGTGCAGCGCAAATTTTCCATGACCTCCAGCGTGTCGCGGATCAGCATCCGGCCGCCTTCCCGGTCATAGGGGCAGTCGGTGGCGAACACTGAGTTTCCGGCGCCGAAGAAATCGAGCCCCGCCTGGCTTGCGGCCAGCGCCCCGAACATGGCGGTGTCCCCCAGAAAATCCTTGAAGTAATCGATGACCGGCCGTTTCAATTTGGACCCGATCGGTTCGTATTGATATTTATCCGACTGAGATTTGCGGCCCGGCCAGTGGTGCTTGAGCCGACCTTCGGCGTGGGGAATATATGCGCCCCAGTGATGGCAGATGACTTTCAGATGAGGCAGTTTGTCAAACATGCCGGAAAATACCAGGCGCGCCATGGCGGTGCTGGTTTCCATCGGCCAGCCCATGCCCCACCATATATCGAATTCGGAAATTTCCTCCGACATGTAGTCCGGGTGGGTGATCGGCCGCGCCGGATGCAGCCAGACCGGACGTCCGTGATGGGCCATGCGTTCGAAAATCTGGAAATATTCCGAGGCGTCCAGCGCCTTGCCAGACACGTTGGAATGAATTTGCGCGCCCAGCACGCCATGCTCCTCCATGTTGCGGTCGATCTCGATCACCGCCGCGTCCGGGTTGTTCATGGGCAGCGACATGATGTAGCCCGGAAAGCGGTCCGGATGGGCGCGGCAGATTGCCGCCATGCCGTCATTGGCGACCCGAGCCAGATGGGGTGTGTCGTCGGGGCCCGCAATGGAATCGAGCGGCGGCTGGGATAGCGACAGAATCTGACAGAAATCCTCGCCGAATTCATCCAACAAACGCAACCGCGCATCGATATCCCATAAGGTGGTGATCGATCTCAGCCGGTCGATCTGGGCGTTCGGCATGTAATCCGGCAGAACATCGAACAAAGCGGTGGGAAAGATATGATTGAATGCATCGATTTTCATCTGCCGTGTTCCTCGTGGGGTTGTCTCTCGGGCGGGGTGCCTATGTTAGATTTTATGCGCCAACTCCACAAGATTTCCCGCTGCCGTCTGGTTCGGCGCGGGAAGCTGCGCTATGGTCCGACAGGACTTAAAACACCAATGGGAGAAACCGGGGCATGCGGATCGCGCTCATCGGACAACAGGCATTCGGCAAGTCGGTACTTGAAGCGCTGCTCGAACGGGGCGAGGAAATCATCGCCGTCTATTGCGCGCCCGACAAGGAAGGCGCGCGGCCCGATCCGCTCAAGGAGGCGGCGCTCGAACATGATCTGCCGTTGTTGCAGCCGCCGTCCTTTAAGGATCCCGAAATCTGGGAAGCCTATGCCGCGATGAAGCCCGATCTCTGCGTCATGGCGTTCGTGACCCTGTTCGTGCCGGAAGAGTTTCTCGGCATCCCGACCTTTGGGACGATCCAGTATCACCCGTCGCTGCTGCCGCTGCATCGCGGACCGAGCTCGATCAACTGGCCGATTATCCAGGGCCGGACCGAAACTGGGCTGTCGATCTTCTGGCCCGATAACGGCCTCGACCAAGGCCCGGTCCTGCTGCAGAAATCCTTCGAAATTGGCGAGAACGATACCCTCGGCTCATTCTATTTCGACAAGCTTTTCCCCATGGGCGTCGAT
>JAYZAW010000031.1:0-7025 GCA_036339495.1 Pseudomonadota bacterium
GGCAATCCGTCTTGGCGCGTCGTTGGTCGGCGGTGCGCAACCCAAGCTGGAGCCCGCCGCCGACCCAGAGGCTTCCGTTGCATCCAGACTGAAGGCACTTGTCACGGGGCTGAAAATTGCGGCTTTTTGCACGGGATCAAAGAATTTGGACGCCCTGCGAAATGCCGTCTTGCGCCGGAGGGATGACTGGTCCGTCATGGGCTGACGACCTATACTGCGTCCAACGTCCGGAAATCTTCAGCAACCGTCTCATTCATGAACATTATCCCGCCGCCGCTGCCCCGTAGAGAACCGGGAACCCCCGCCGTCCGTCCGAAAGACGCCGCGACGCTGATGATCTATGAAAAAGTCGGGGGCAAGGTGCAGGTTCTGATGGGGGAGCGGAATTCTCGTCACAGATTCATGCCCAAACGGTACGTGTTTCCCGGCGGCCGCATCGATTCGGGCGATAGCCGTATCCGAATCGCGACGCCGATGCCGGCTCATGTCGATGCTCAGTTGCAACGCAAGCTGTCGGCGGCCCGCGCCCGCGCCATGGCGGTGGCCGCGGTGCGCGAAACTTTCGAGGAATCCGGATTGATCATCGGGGCCACGGATCCCAAACCCGGTAATCAGGTGCCCGGGGACTGGAGGGATTTTTTCGCCACCGGGATGGCGCCGGCGCTCGATAATCTGGTCTATATCGCCCGCGCCGTGACCCCGCCGCACCGTCCGCTGCGGTTCAACGCGCGGTTTTTCATGATCGACGCCCGTCACGTGGAAGGCAGTCTGGCCGGCAGCGGCGAATTATTGAGACAGCGATGGTTTCCCATCGAGGAAGCGCGCGGGCTCGAGCTGGCCGGGATCACCCAGCGTGTTCTGCTTCTGATCGAGGATTTGCTGGCCGACCCCTTGCCCAAAAGGCCGGATGAACCGGTGCCCTATTTCAAGCACATGGGCGATTATCACCTTCGTATTGATGAGTAGCCGTTTCCGGCCCCGAAAAAACCCTACATTTCCAGCACTTCGGGGCGTTCGCGGGCGAGCCGGCGCATCATGAAACTCCAGGCCCGGCCGACCATCTTTTCCGAGCGCAGATATTCCTTGGTCCGCTGACGGCCTTCCAGCGTCGGCAGGTCGAGCTTTCCGGCCGCCATGGCGAGGAGTTGAATCTCGGCTTGCGTTTCCATGCAATCGGCCAGCACGACGGCCTCCGCGATCGATTTTCCCACGGTCAGCAATCCATGGTTTTTCAGTACAAGCGCGCTGCGATGGCCCAAGGCGCGCGCGATGGCTTCGCCCGGGCCGAGACCAAGGGCCACGCCGTCGTCTTCGTCGAAGAAAACGCAGTCGTCATGCAGCCGGCAAGCGCTTTGGGTCACGGGTTCGAGGTTCTGGCCGATTGCGCTCAACGCCGAGACATGTTTTGCGTGGGTATGCACGATGCAGGTGACGTCCGGCCGGGCCAGATACATCCTGGTATGAATATGAAGCGTCGGATTGCCGCCACATCGCCGGTCAGACATTAAGATCGAAATCCGCCTCGTGGACGAGTTCGGGCGTGACCTCGCCGAAACCGAAATTATGGACATTAAAGAGGAATGTGTCGGCGCCGGGCAGGCGGCCGGTGAGATGGCTGCCCATGCCACTCGGCTGACCCAGAAGATCCATGATGTGATAGGCGCAGATAATATCCTGGAATAATTGGCCGCGCGCGTCATTGTCGGCAATGCCGCGGCGATGGGGCATGCGTAGAATTTCAGCCATTTTATTGCTCCGGACCCGATTTTATGATCAGGGCGATACCAGCTTGAGTTCCCGCTCGAATATCCGGAGAACAGATTCAAGCGATTCGCCCTGTTTCAGCGGTCGGTTATCGGCATAGACGATGTAATCGCCCTTGCGATGGGAACCCGGTGGATATTTGATCACGGTGAAGGCCGGTCGGTCGATGGAATTGCGGAATATAGAAAATTCCGAAACCCCATCGCCGTGACTGATGGCGTAATCCTTCCACTCTCCCCGGATCACCCGGCTGCTATAGAGTGAAAGCAATTTGTTCAATTCCAGGCGATTAAAGCATACGTGCCGCCGCTTGCGCGAACGCCTGTATTTCGAAAGGTTGACAACTCCCGACATCGGCCGCTTGACGCTACCTCTCTCCGGTTTTTGTTAGCCTAACTATCGCCCATTTGACCGGCCCCGTCCAGCGTCAGGTGACAAAAAACGTGGATGAAATGCGGTGTTTGCGATTGGCCCCCTGGGTCGTTATGTTAGCCTCCGACTTATCAGGCTCCGGAGTGTGACTTGGGCGATATTTTCCGCGAAATCGACGAAGAGCTGCGACAGGAAAAATACGAAAAACTGTGGCAACGCTATGGCAAGCTGATCATAGCGGCCGGCGTTGCCATCGTTCTGGCCGTTGCGGGCTATAAGGGCTGGGAACAATACCAAACCAGTCGGAGAATCGAGGACGGCGCCAGATTCTCGACGGCTAAGACTCTGATGGAAAACGGAAAAACCGAGGATGCCCGGGCCTTGTTTGACGCTCTTGGGCGGGAATCCGGGACCAGCTACGGCGATCTCGCACGGTTTCATTCCGCGGCCTTGCGCGCCAAGGCGGGTAATTTGGCCGGCGCCGCGGATGATTACGGCAAAATAGCGGCTGATTCCGAGATAACCGAACCCTTGCGTGATCTCGCCGTGGTCCTGGGCGCTTTGCATGCGATCAACAATCCGTCCGCCGACGTGGCGTCGGTGAACGCCCGTTTGCAGCCCTTGTCCAAAGCAGGTAATCCGTGGCGTCACTCGGCGCTTGAAATCCTGGGTTTGATTGCGCGGAAATCCGGCGATTTGAAGACCGCGCGCGACTATTTTCAGCGCCTGGTCGACGATGCCGAGGCGGCCAGTGGCGTTCGCGGCCGGGCGAGCCAGATGCTGGCCATCATGGGCCCGAAATAACGAAAGGCGCTGGTCGAATGATCTTGAGATCGGACGGATCAGAAATTTTTACCAAAATATCGGCTTTGATCCGCTGTTGTCTGGCGGCATCGGCCCTATTGATGCTGGCGGGCTGCGATAAATGGATCGGGACTCCGGAAAAACCGCCGCTTCCGGGTGAACGGATTGCCGTGCTCAGCCTGGCGGAGACCTTGAAGCCCGATGCCCGCGTGGTCGATCTCCAGGTACGCTTGCCTCGGCCATATTTAAACGGTGATTGGCCCCAGTCCGGCGGCGATCCGAGCCACGCGATGCACCATCTGGCGGCGGATGGCAATCTGGCCCGGAAATGGCGCGTCGATATCGGCGAAGGCTCGGATTCCGAACGACAAATTCTGGCGCAACCCATTATCGTCGGCGATCGTGTGTACGCTATGGATGTCGAGGCAAATGTGCGGGCGATGGACTTCGCCACCGGCAACAGACTGTGGCAAGCCGATTTGGCGCCCGACGACGATGATGACGGCATACTCGGCGGCGGCCTCGCCTTCAATGATGGCAGGATATACGTCACCACGGGGTTTGCGCAGGTGATCGCGCTCGACGCCGCGACGGGAAAAATCCTTTGGCGCCGGAATGTCAGCGGTCCCATGCGCGCGGGTCCAACGGTATCGGACGGGCGGTTATTCGCCGTGACCGTCGCCAATGAACTTTACGCGCTGAGTGTCGATGACGGCCGTACGCTCTGGACTCATATCGGGATTACCGAAATAGCCGGATTGCTGGGCGGCGGCTCGCCGGCGGTCGAGGGCGATATCGTGGTTGCGCCCTATTCGTCGGGTGAAGTCGTTGCGCTGCGGGTTCAGAATGGTCGGGTGGTCTGGTCGGATTCCCTAACATCCCTGCGTCGCACCGATCCGGTGTCGTCGATTGCCCATATCCGCGGCCGTCCGGTTATCGATCGTGGCCGCGTCTATGTCGTCGGCCATAGCAACCGCACCATCGCGATAGACCTGGCGAGCGGCAGCCGGGTATGGGAACAGCCGATCGGCGGCATCTACGGCCCCTGGGTCGCCGGCGATTTTATCTATGTCATTTCCAATGACGGCGAGATTGTGTGCCTGCTGCGCAAGGATGGCCGGATCCGCTGGGTCCAACCGTTGCAGAAATTCGAGGATGAAGAAGATAAAACCGATCCGATCCGCTGGACGGGTCCGGTGCTGGTGGGCGACCGGTTGCTGGTCGCGGGCTCGAACGGGGAAATATGGTCGGTGTCGCCCTATACCGGGTCACTGCTCGGCAGGATCAAAGTGTCTGGGTCGGTGGCGATTTCTCCGGCGATAGCCAATCAGACGGTTTTCCTGCTGACCGATGACGCGGATTTGATCGCGCTGCGCTGATGTCCCTCACCGTCGCCATTGTCGGACGCCCCAACGTGGGCAAATCGACCTTGTTCAACCGGCTTGTCGGCCGTCGTGCGGCACTGGTGCATCCCGAACCGGGCGTGACCCGCGATCGCCGCGAAGGCGAGGGCAGACTGGGTGGGCTTGAATTGACACTGATCGATACCGCCGGGCTGGAGGATGCGCCGGGCGGATCCATGGAAGCGCGCATGCGCGAGCAGACCGAGCGCGCGCTGTCGGATGCCGACGTCGCCTTGCTGGTGATCGACGCCCGCATCGGGCTGACGCCCATGGACCGCCACTTCACCGATTGGATCCGCAAATCTCCGACGCCGGTGATTCTGGTCGCCAACAAATGCGAAGGCGGCGGTGGCCGGTCCGGCCAGCTTGAAGCCTATGAGTTGGGGCTGGGCGATCCCGTGGGGATTTCCGCCGAACATGGCGAAGGACTGTCGGATCTGTTCGACGCCCTGGCCGAACACGCCACGGACGCCGATTACGAATCCGACGACAGCGGCGCGGGCGGTACGGTGCAGCTGGCGATCATCGGCCGGCCCAATGTGGGGAAATCCACCCTGGTCAACCGGCTAATCGGCGAGGAACGCGTCATTACCGGCCCCGAACCCGGCGTGACGAGGGACGCCATCGCGATTCAGTGGAAATGGGGCGGTCACGATATCCGTTTGATCGATACGGCCGGCATGCGGCGCCGGTCCCGGGTGGCGCAGCCGCTGGAGAAATTGTCGGTCGCCGATACATTGCGCGCAATCCGGTTCGCGCATGTGGTGGTCTTGCTGGTGGACGGGGAAGCCATCGGCGAGCGCCAGGATTTTACCATTGCCAAACAGGTCATCGATGAGGGCCGGGCCATGGTGATCGCGGTCAATAAATGGGACATCGTGAAGGACCGCGACTCTGTGCTGCGTCAATTGTTCGACCGGCTGGAACGCTCATTGCCCCAGGTGCGCGGCATACCGGTGGTGCCCCTGTCGGCCCTGACCGGCGCGGGGACGGATAAGCTGCTGCCGGCGGTTTTCAAAGGCTATGAAACCTGGAACCGGCGCATTCCCACATCCGAACTCAACAAATGGCTGGCGGCGGTGCTGGAACGCCACCCGCCACCGCTGGTGCAAGGCAAAAGGCTGCGAATACGTTATATGACCCAACCCAAGGCGCGGCCGCCCACCTTTGCCGTGTTCGCCAGCCGTTCGGACTCGCTGCCCGAATCCTATCTGCGCTATCTGGCCAATGGTCTGCGCGACAGTTTTGACTTGTCCGGCGTGCCGATTAGGATCAACCCGCGCAAGGGCAAGAATCCCTACGCGCCAAAATAATCAGACCTCGATGGGCGTGTCGTCACGGCCGCCCCATTCAGTCCACGATCCGT
This sequence comes from Pseudomonadota bacterium, assembly GCA_036339495.1. Classification (GTDB taxonomy): domain Bacteria; phylum Pseudomonadota; class Alphaproteobacteria; order MPNO01; family MPNO01; genus CALGIA01. The sequence goes on from JAYZAW010000031.1 coordinate 5,710, forward strand.
CATAGACCGCGACCGAGTCGTTCCCCAACAAATGCAAGCCCAGCGCCAGCACGCAGGCCGTCACGCCCGAACCGCAGCTTGTGATCACTGGCCGGTCCATGTCGATGCCGGCATCGGCAAAACTCGCTGACAGCCCTTCCGAATCGAGAAATAACCCACTTTCCGGATCGATCAGATTGCCGAAAGGCAGGTTGAGGCTGCCCGGAATATGCCCCGACCGCATGCCCTCGCGGGGTTCGGGCTCGGTGCCGGCGAACCGTCCGGCGGCGCGCGCGTCGAGAACCTGTTCCTCGCCGGTCTTGAGATTATTGATGATTTCCTCGCGGGACCGTATGAGCGGCGGCTGAACCGTCGCCGTGTATTGCCCGCTCGACGCTTGCGGCCCGGAAGTATCGGTCGGGCGGTCCTCCGCCATCCATTTGTTCAGTCCGCCATTCAGTACCGAGACATTGTCGTGACCGAAATACCGCAGCGTCCACCAGGCGCGCGGCGCATTCGACATGCCAGTGCGGTCATAAGCCACCACGCGGGTATTATCGGAAATCATCAGATTGGCCATGAAATGCGCAAATTCCGTCGCGCCGGGCACCATGTGGGGCAGGGGGTCGGTCGGGTCGGCGATGGCGTCGATATCCCAATAAACGGCGCCTGGAATATGGCGGGTGGCGACTTCGTCCTTGGCCGACCGGTCGACGTTGGGCATAAACCAGGTCGCATCAACGATCCGGATCGACGGATCGTCCAGCCGTTGCGACAGCCAGTCGGTTTCGACTAGAGCGTCGGGGTTTGCATATTCCATCGTTTCGTTCCTATATGGGTTTGATATCTGAATTCAAGGTTGTTTATTGGATTGAAGAAACTGGATTAATAAAGTGTCAGAAATTTTAACACTTTTTCCCGAATCCCTCCGAATCCTCATAATTTGTCGGTAATTTTTACATAATGGTTAATGCATTCTAAAGGCATATTAATAACTGCTTGATATTCCAAAATTTATAATAACTGGCATAATTCTTGCTTGGTTAATGGCATCGCGATGGATTATAAATCCCGACATCGGAACGGAGCGTATTTCCACGTAACTAAAGAGTTCGACAACCTAAATTCCGAATTGCATAGCAAGGTAGTTTCCGTCCGTGGCCTCAGGGCATCGATTTCATCCCCGGCACCCCCGGGGGCGGGGTCGAAAGCGGGCGGATCGATGGGAGTCTCGTCGTCTGCCCTGGGCCTCCCGTCAGATTGGCGGTGGTTGGTTCAAACCGGCCGCCGCCATTTTCATACGGCTCCCCATCGGGTCCGTAGATCGTCCCGGTTCA
>JAYZAW010000032.1:0-4773 GCA_036339495.1 Pseudomonadota bacterium
ATTTCGTGCGAAACAGGGTTTTGAGGGAGGACGATTATGGCTGACACCGAGTGGCGTCTCAGGGGCGATTATTTCGAGAACTGTAATTGAGATTATCTTTGCCTGTGTCAGGAGACCAAGGGTCAGGGCGCGCCGGATAAAGGAGAGTGCATCGTACCAATTGCTTTCATGGTCAACGAAGAAATCTTCGACAGGGAGTCGCTTGATGGCCTCGCCTTCACGATATTCGTTCATACACCCGGTCCGATGGCGAGCGGCGACTGGAAAGTCGGGCTGATCATCGACGTGCGGGCGAACGCGAAGCAGCGTGAAGCGCTCGAGACGATCGGGTCGGGCAAGGCGGGTGGCGTTTCCGGCAGGATCGCCATGCTGACCAAAGAGTTCATGGGCGTGGAATACCTTCCGATCCGGTTCGAGAAATCCGGGACGAACCGGTCCATTGAAATTCCAGGCGCGCTCGATCAAGCGATAGAGGGCGTTCCGGGCCGGGGCGATCCCAGCGAGCCGATCTATCTCGACAACACCGGTCACCCGGCCAACAACCGGCTGGCGCTTGCCAAGGCGACCCGCAGCCACGTGCACGCGTTTGGAACCGATTGGGACGAGGACGGCGGCCTCAACAACGGACATTTCGCGCCATTCGACTGGCAGGGGCCGTAAGAGCAGTCATACGCTTGAGGGAGCCACAACGCCGATCGCCCCACGGAGACGCTAATTTTCGGAGGGACGCACTCTACCCAATCAACCCTTCTTCAACCGCCTTGATCTGCAGCGCGAGGTACTTCGAATAGATCCGGCATTGGGCGAAGCTGCCGGCGTGGAACCAGAGGCCGGGCTGCGGGGTGCGGGTCCACATGTTGCGGAGTTCCTGGGCCTCGCGGTCGAAGCCCCAGACGCCGCCGACTCGGTCGGCGATGCCGTCGCCGAACAGCTTGCGGTTCAGATAGTTCTGGCCCTTGAAGCCGGTCGCCAAAACGATCAGGTCTGCCTTTAGCGTCTCGCTGCTGTTCATGCGCACGCCCTCGGCGACGAAGGCGTCGATGTCATCGAACTGGATCAGCCCGACCCGTCCGTCGATCAGCATGTCCGAGCAGCCGACATTGAAATAATAGCCGCCGCCGCGCTCAAGATATTTGAACTGCCAGCCGGTGTCGTCTTCCCCGAAATCCATCTTGAACCCGATCCGCGCCAGACCGGCATGCAGTTCCTTGTCGATCTCCTTGGTCTGCTGGGTGAACATCTGGTGGGTTTTCTTCATGAGCTGGTAGACCGCCGAGGCTGCGATCAAATCGCAATCTTCCAGCGACGGCCCTTCGTCGTATAGCGCATAGGGCAGCTGTGCGCTGGGCTCGACATCAACGATGGTGGTAGGGCTACGCTGCACCATGGTGACGGCGGCGGCCCCGTGCGATGTCAAATCCTGGGCGATATCGTGTGCGCTGTTGCCGGTGCCGACGATGATCACCTTCGCTTCCGCCCAGTCCGAGGCGTCGCTGTATTCGCTGGAATGGATCACCTTGCCGCCGAATTCCTTCAAGCTCGGGATGTCCGGCAGATTGGGGATGCCGCTGACGCCGGTCGCCATGATCACATGACGCGGATGCATTTCGCGGGTCGTTCCGTCGGCCCGCCGCAGCCCTACGGACCACTCGCCTTTTTGGTCGTCATACGATCCGCCGGTGAATTCGGTTTCGCTCCAGACATTCAGTTCCAGGCTTTCGGCATAGGCCTCGAACCAGCCGGCCACCTTGTCCTTGGGAATATAGGCCGGCCAGTTCGGCGGGAACGGCATGTAGGGCAGGTGGTTGACATGGACTTGGTTATGCAGCGTCAGCGCGTGATAGCGGTTGCGCCAATTGTCGCCGATGCGTTTCCCGCGGTCGACGACCAGCGTGTCGATGCCGAGATGGGTCAGGCGTGCCGCAATCGACAGTCCTGCCTGGCCGCCGCCGGAAATCAGCACGGCCGGGTCGCGGTCCTCAAAGGCGACGGTGGATTGCCGCTGGTCGAGCCAGTTCGGCCCTTTGAAATCCCGCGAATAGGATTTACCCGACGGCCGTTTCTTGCCGACGGATTCCTCGAACCCCTTGATCTCCTCAAGCGCGGTCAGCAGGGTCCATGCCCTCGGCTTATCATGATCGTCATCGATCAGGCGAAGCACGCCGCTGGCCCGGCCCTGTGTGGTCTCGAAACGAATAATGGCCTCAAGCACTTCCCGTTCGGCCCGGGTGACGCGACGGGGCGGCGCGCGGTTCGGGTCGATTTCGAAACCCGACGGCTTGACGGCGTCGGCGGAGGGCGTGAGCGATGCGGCAATGCCGTCCGCGCCGCTGATGGTCTGGATGCGCCAGGTCAAGGCCACCAGATCGCGCCAATGGCTATCCCCGTGGAACAGGTTTTCGACCGATGCCGGGTCGGAGGAATTTATCGCCGCCTCGAATTCGGCGAGCCATTTGCCGGCGGTTCCCGTCAGACTGTCTGCGATTGTATCCGGCATGAATGCGCTCAAATCTCTTCCGGGACGCGTTCCGCCGGCGGGGTGTTGCGGCTGCGGCCCGAGGCGATCCTGCCGTCGATTACCACCATGCCGACGCCGGGGATGTCGCCGAATCGGACCGAGTCCAGTAAATCCTTGCACGGGCTGTGCTGCGCCTTGTCGAGGAACACGAAATCCGCCGCGCGGCCGGGTTCGATGATGCCGCAATCGAGTTCGCGCATCCGCGCCGTATTTCCGGTCGCGAAGCAGAACGCGGTTTCCGCCGGAACGTCGCCGAGCGACGACAGCATGGAAACCATGCGCAATATCCCGAGCGGCTGCACGCCGGACCCCGCCGGTCCGTCGGTGCCCAGGATCACGCGTTCGGTCTGGTCCAGTTCAAAGGCGATGCGCATGGCGTAGAGCGCCGAGTTCTCATTGCCGTTATGAACGATTTCGATGCCGGCGCTGCAATCCTCGCACAGGCAGCGGATCTGGTCGTGGGGCAGGGAGGTATGGCCGCCATTGATGTGGCCGATGATATCGGCGCCGGCTTCCAGCACCACGTCCTTGTCGATCAGTCCCGATCCGGGGATCGACGGCCCGCCGGTATGGATGGTTGATTGAATGCCGTATTTGCGCGCCCAATCGACCATGATCCTGGCCTCGTCGCCGGCCTTGACGCCGCCGAGACCGATTTCGCCGAGCAGCTTTACGCCCTGTTCGGCCATGCGCTTGAAGTGTTCTTCCTCCATACCGAGCTCGAGGATCGGCGCGCCGCCATGGACCTTCACGCCGCCGACGGGAAAGGCCGAGAACGCACGCTGGGCGGTGATCGCCAGCGCCACCACGCCTTCCGGGTCGCGCGGCCGTCCGGGATAATGCACCTCGCCGGCGGAGATCATTGTGGTCACGCCGCCATGCATGGACGAATCGATCCAGTTCATCTGGCTCTGGCGCGGCGTCCAGTCGCCGGCCACCGGGTGGACGTGGCTGTCGATCAATCCCGGCGCGACCGTAACGCCGTGGGCGTCGATGGTGGTCGTAGCGTCTTCGGTGTCGCAATCTTTCCATTTGCCGATTTCGACAATGCGGCCATCGACGGCGACGATGGTATCGGCATCGGGGATGATTGGCGCTTCCAGTGCGCCGGACAGCACCAGACCGATATTTTGAATGACCAGTTTTTCAGCCATGTCGTCTCCCTCGGCGCTAATAAGCCAATGTTCCCGGAATTGTATAGGGCGATATCACCCGACCGTTATTCGGCGGCGTCTTCCGTGTTGCGCCGGGCCGAGGCTTCCAGCCGCGCAATCACTTCATCGGTGGTCTGCACATCGCCGAAATTTAGGTAGAAATTACCCAGGCTGGCCAATTGTTCGCGGTCGGTGGAGGTGGCGCAGCCGTCCGATACCATCAGGGACCGGTAATTCAGCATCATGGCGTCGCGCGCCGTGGATTCGCAGCACACGTTTGTGGCGACGCCGACCACCAGGCAGGTGTCGATATTATTGTCCTTCAGAACGTTTTCGATGTCCGATGAGCCCTGGATGAACGCCGAATAGCGTCGCTTGATGACCCGTTGGTCTTCCTCGCGCACATCGAGGCCGGGCCAGAGTTCGAAGCCGAACGCGTCCTTCTGCATTGATTCCCAGCGGATCTGCGCTTTTTCCTCGGTCAGGCGCTCGCGCGCGGCGGACCAGCTTTCCAGAGACTCCCAGGGGGTCATGTTCTGAATCCAGACCACGATTCCGCCCGATTTACGCACGGTGTCGGCCAGTCGGTTGACATTGGGCACGACTTCCTGGGCGATCGGACAGGCGGATTGCTGGCTTTCATGCATGAAATAATTCTGCATATCGACCACCACGAGAGCGGTTTTCTCGGTCTCGAAGCTCTCGCAGGTGTGTGGGCGGCCCTGCCGCGCGGTGACCCGTTCGATATAATCAGCCGGCATTTCGAAATCGTGCATGACATTCTCCCTGGGGTGTTTCGGCGATTATAGCTTTCAACACGCCGCCGCCAAAATGAAATTTGGCGAACGGGCGCTTGATAAATAGCTGAGTTCTGGCACGATGCAGTGCCTCCGTGATTGGATCAGGCCTGGTTGGGTTCGATCCATTGTGGTTATAAGAACTATAAATGTGACAACGGGGACGGCAATGAGTAATTCTACAAACGGGCCATCCGTGCTCGATAAGGTGCTGAATTTCAGCATCGTGTCGGTGCCGCGCTTCATCATCGGTTCGCTGGTGTTGTTCGGGATCGCGGTCAATTTCGGCAATGTGGTCGGCAGA
>JAYZAW010000033.1:0-4395 GCA_036339495.1 Pseudomonadota bacterium
TATTGAACATTGTTCATTGATGGGTTATGGGAGGCGGCCCGTCGCTTTTAAATAAGCCGGGGCGGGGTTTTTATCCGTTCGGGAACTTTGTGTCCCAACCCCTGTTCGCGGGCGCGAGCCAAAATATCGACGGCCAACGCCATGTCGGACAGCCCCATCCCCATCGCCTTGAACAAGGTGAGATCGGCGGCGGCCGGGCGCGTGATATCGCCTTCGATCAGGGAAGCGACGGTCGCCACTTCATTCCAGCGTTCCTCGTCATCGCCGTAATAGTCGCGGAACTCGCTGGAGATCGATTGGATAGTTGCCGGATTATCGACCGCCACCAGATCGCAGCGCGGAAAGATATCGGTGCTGAATTCGGACCGCGCCAGCACGATGGCGCCCATGGCGTTGATGTGGGCGCCGGGCGTCACCATGTCCGAGGTCAAAAACGGCTGGGTCGAATTGGTCACCAGGGTGATCACCGGCGCGTCGGCGACTGCGTCTTCCAGGGTTTCGGCCAAAGTGATATCGAGATCGAACTGCGCCCGGACCGCGTCGGCAAGCCGTTTGCGGTTTTCCACCGAACGGCTGAAGATGCGTAGTTTTTTGAGCGGCAGGACGGCGGCGCAGGCGGCGATCTGCGGCAGCGCCTGCTTGCCGGTGCCGATGATCGCCATGTCGTCGGCCCCCGCCGGCGCGAGCCGCTTCGCGCCCACGCCGGTCATGGCGGCCGTGCGGGTCTGGCCCAGCGCGGTGGCCTCGATCACCGCCTCGCAGGCGCCGTTCTCCATTGAGAACAGCACCATCACGGTCGACGACTTGCCCCTGATATTGACCCAGGTCTTGAAGCCGCACAGCCCCGCGCCCGCAACCGATGCGCCGATTACATGCATGGCGTCGTTTTCGCCGACCATGAGGACGCCTTTTTTCATGTTGCCGGCCTGCGCTTGCGCTTCCATCGGCAGGATGCGCTCAAGCGCCTCGATGGCCTTGGGAACATTGATCATCGAGACCACCTCGGCCTCTGTGATCCAGAGCGGAATTTCAGTCATGGGCGATGCCTGTTGTTTAACGTTGCGCGGATGTCATGTCGCGATAATGGGCGGCAAGGTGGGTGCGCAGCGTTTCCAAATTACGCTGTTCGTCCGGCGTCATTTCATGACGCGACGCATCGGCCGCGACCGCCGCCTTGCCGCGCAGCTCCCGCTCGTCCATCGAGAGCAGAACCCCGTCGCGGTAAACGATCCGCCCGTCGACCATGGTCATGCGGACATCGCGCCCCTCGGCCCGCCCGATCACCGCATCCATTAGCGAGACATCCGGATCGAGATAGGTTCCGCGGACAGGGCCAAGGGAAATCGCGATCAAATCGGCTTTCCGGCCGGCCTCCAGCACCCCGGCCTCGTCCCCGAACCCGGCGGCATGAACGCCGTTCACCGTCGCCATGGCGAATAGCTGCCTGGCGTCCGGCGCGGGCGGCCTATCCCATTCCACTGAACGCGCCAGGGCCTGGGCCAAGCGAAGCTCTTTCAGAAGATCCTCGTCATCGGCAAGCGCCTGATTGTCCGTCCCCATGGCGACGCGCGCGCCGCGCGCCAGGAATTCGGCCAGCGGGGCGGCGCCGTTATGGAGACGTAAATTCGATCCCGGATTGCGCACCAGCGTCACCCCGCGCTCCTGCGCGAGCTCGATATCGTCGGGCGTCAGAAAGACGCAATGGGCCAGCGATGTTTGCGGCCCCAGCACGCCGAGCCCGTCGAGATGCGCCAGCACCCCCTCGGGATAGGTTCGCCGCAACGCCGCTTGTTGGGCGCGGGTTTCCAGGCAATGCAGATGAAACCCGACGCCTTGCCCGCGCGCCGCGTCCGCCAGCGCCGTGAACGCGCCGTCGCTCAGCCATTGCGGTCCGCCCGGACCATAGAGCAGCCGGATGCGCGGATGGTCGTGGTAATCGACCAGCAGGCGGTCCATCAGGGCGATTGTGCCTGCCGCATCCCCGGCGTAAGCGCTCGGCGTGACTTTTGAGAGAGCCTGGCGGAGATCGTCGGGCAGGCCGGCCACGAAATCGGCTTCGTCGATTTGCGGGTAAACGATAAAGCCCTGGTCCTGAGCGCCGACGCAAACCGCCGCGCGGATGCCGGAGCCGTCATAGGCTTGCAGCATGGACCGTAGTTCTGCTTCGTAATCGGCGCCGCCGTAATACAGATTGGCCTGGATCGTGCAGGTCACGCCGTTGCGCAGCATCTCGGCGCAGACCAGCCCCGCCATAGCGGCCGACCCCGACGGCGCTGGCGCGCCCTGTGAAGGGGGACGCGTCCGGCGTTCGGTTCTGGCGGCGGTAATCAGCTCGAGAAAGATGTCGTCGTCGCCGCGCTGCGTGGACCCGAGGCCGCGGCCGTGCTGATGCGCATTGGCCATGCCGGGCATGACGACGCAATCCGCGAGATCAACGATTTCCGCGCCCGGATGCACGGCGAGGATGCCGGCGGCGGGACCGATCTCGGCGATGCGGTCATCCTCGATACGGATTGCCGTGTCGTATAGCGGCGCGTCGGAATCGCCGGCCGTCAGTACCGCGTGAGGCAGCAGGATCGATGTTTCCGCCATATCACCCTGATTGTCAGAATGTAACGCCCGATTTGATGTAATGATCGACGATTTCCGCGCCGGTGGCAAACCAGACATCGTCGTAGTCGGCAATATAATCGAGACCGGATTCGAGCGCCCAGATCCGGTGCGGCACGCCGATAATTAACGGATGCACCGAAATCGACATCGCCCGGCCTGACCCCGCGCCCTCCCGGTACAAAGTGTCGAACTGGCGGCGGATCATGAGCTCGAACTCGTCGGAACCTTGATAGTAGCGGTCGAATGCGGACCGGTCGTTGATCTCCATGGAATAAGGCAGCGAGACCATCTGTCTGCCACCGCCCGCGTCGATCATGTAAGGCTGGTCGTCATTGACCCAGTCGCAGGCATAATCCAGCCCTTCATCGGCCAGATAATCGAGCGTGTTCCAGTTTCCTGGACGCCGGACCCGAGCCAGCCCCGGGGCCTCTTTCCGGTTGCGGTTTCGATTTTCGCGAGAGAATCGTGGACCACCCGCTTCTCGTCGTCGGGCGGGATATCGTTTAACGGGCGGGTGTTGGTTTCGTTATGGCCGAGGAATTCCCAGTCGAGTTTCACCGCGTCCTCGATCATCTCCGGATAGACGTCGCAGACATCGGAATTGAGCATCACCGACGCGCGAATGTTGCGTTGGGACAACACGTCCATCACCCGGAACACGCCGACCCGCGCGCCATAGTCGCGCAGCGACCAATACATCACGTCGGGGATCTTGCCCTTGCCGACCGGCATTTTTTCGTCGAGCGCGAAGGCTTCGAAATTGGGCGCCACCCAGACCGCGACGCACGCGCCGTTCGGCCATGTGATCTTGGGCCGCCGGTTGATGGGTATATAGGGAAAAGGCCCGTATTTTGCGGTTCCATATCGCTAATCCATGAGGTTCGGCAGATACATCGCGACATTGGGCCACTTGACCAGAACCAGGATCAGGATCGCATCGCAGATCAGGAATGGGAAGGCGGCGTTGGCGCCGGGCCCGATTACGACGGCACCAACGCGATTCATACCCACATGACCAACACGCTGGCGACCGATCCGGAAATTCTGGAACGGCGCTTTCCCGTGGTTCTCGAACCATTCTCGATCCGCCAGGGCTCGGGCGGCGCCGGCAAGCATTCGGGCGGCCACGGCATCATCCGGCGGCTGCGTTTCGAGGAAACCATGAACGCGGCCGTGGTCTCCGGCCATCGTCGCGTCCCATGCTGTGGCATGGCCGGCGGCGAGCCCGGCAAATGCGGCCATAACTATGTGGAACGCGCGGACGGCACGGTCGACGAACCGCTGGGCACCGACGGCACCGAAATGAACCCGGGCGACGTATTCGTCATCGAAAGTCCGGGCGGCGGCTACGGCAAGGCGTGATTCATAGCATCGGGCGCCGTTGAAAACCGGATCGCAATTTCCGTTCAGCCGCCCGCCGCGGAGAACACCATGTCGCGGGTCGCCCAGCCGGTAAAGCGGCGATCCATCACGGCGAAGATCGCATACATGCCGATCGCCATGGCCGCGATCACGATTAGCCCGGCAAACATCAACGGTGTGTTGAAATTGGAGCTGGCCACCAACATTACATTCCCGATCCCGTCGCCCCCAGCCACGGTTTCGGAGATTACCGCCCCGACAAAGGCAAGTGTGATCGCAATCTTCAGCGCCGCGAAGAGATAAGGAAGCGAGCGCGGTATTCCGATCTTGACCACGATATCGCGCTCGCTTGCGCCAAGCGCCCTTAGGACGTCCTTGAGCTCGGGCTCGATAGTCGCCAGCGCAACGGCCATGTTCACG
>JAYZAW010000034.1:0-10696 GCA_036339495.1 Pseudomonadota bacterium
GCCAATACAGGTCAGGCGGGTCAGAATATAATCCAGATGATCGGCGGTATTCTTGCCAGGCCGGATACCCGGGACAAACCCGCCGTTCTTTTTTAGATTATCCGCGGTTTCGGCCGGATTGAACACGACGGCGGTATAGAAAAACGCGAAGAACACGATCAGCGACATATAGATGATCAGATAGAGCGGCTGCCCGCGTCCCAGCAAGGCAGTCACGGTGGTCACCCATTCCGGCCCCTGCCCGGCGGAAAACCCCGCGACGGTCATGGGCAGCAACAATAAGGAGCTGGCGAAAATCGGGGGAATAACGCCCGACGTATTTATTTTCAGCGGGATATGAGACGAATCCCCGCCAAACATCTTATTGCCGACCTGCCGCTTTGGATATTGCACCAGGACGCGGCGCTGGGCGCGCTCCATGAACACGATAAAGGTGATCACGGCGACCGCGAGAATGATCAGGAACACGATAAACAGCGCCGACAGCGCACCGGTCCGCCCCAGTTCAAGGGTGCTGACCAGGGATGACGGCAGATTGGCGACAATTCCGGAGAAAATAATCAACGATATGCCGTTTCCGACGCCGCGCGCGGTAATCTGTTCGCCGAGCCACATCAGGAAAATCGTGCCGCCGACCAGCGTAATGACGGTCGTGGCGCGGAAGAACATACCTGGGTTCACTACCGCCGGACCGGTCGAGCCGCTCATGCCTTCGAGCCCCGATGCGATGCCATAGGCCTGCAACGTGGCCAGCAACACCGTGCCGTAGCGGGTGTACTGGTTCATTTTCTTGCGGCCGGGCTCGCCTTCTTTTTTGAGCTGCTCGAAATAGGGCGACACCGCCGTCAGCAACTGCATGATAATCATCGCCGAAATATAGGGCATGATGTTGAGCGCGAAGATCGTCATGCGCCCAAACGCGCCCCCGGCGAACATATCGAACATGCCCAGGATGCCGCCCGCCTGCTGGCTGAAGATTTCCTGCAAAATTGTCGGATCGATCCCCGGAAGCGGGATATAGGTGCCCAGCCGATAAATCACCAGCGCGCCCAGCGTAAACCAGATACGTTTCTTGAGCTCCGTCGCCTTGGCGAAGTTCGCGAAATTAATATGGGCGGCTAATTGTTCGGCGGCAGACGCCATATCAGTCTCCGGCCTTGTCCTTGGCCTTGGGCGCAACAGCGGCCGGCGCGGCGATCACGATGCTTCCTCCGGCGCTTTCAATTGCCGAAACAGCGGCCTTGGACGCGCCGGTCACTTCCAACTGTATCTTGGCTTTGATGTCGCCATTTGCAAGGACTCGCACGCCGTCCCGCAATGTTTTGACGATTCCGGCCTCTTGCAGGGATTTTTCGGTGATCGGCGCCGATGGGTCGAGCTTGCCGGCATCGATTTCCTGTTGCAGCCGGCCGAGATTGACGACCCGATAGGATTTCCGGAAAATATTCTTGAATCCGCGCTTTGGCAGGCGACGGTAAAGCGGCATCTGGCCGCCCTCAAACCCCAGCAAGGAGACGCCGCTACGCGCTTTTTGGCCCTTGTGGCCCTTGCCCGACGTTTTGCCCGTCCCGGAACCCATGCCGCGGCCGATGCGCTTGCGGTTACGCCGCGCGCCGGGTTTTTCAGAAATCTGGTTTAAGTCAACCATTGCACGCACTCCTCGCGTTGACGCCGCAAATCGGCGCCAAGCGGTTTAAGTATTGTCTTCCACGGCCACCAGATGCCGAACTTTGTCGATCATGCCGCGGACGGCGGGCGTATCTTCCAGTTCGCGTGTCCGGCGCAGTTTATTCAGCCCAAGCCCGACAAGTGTCGCGCGCTGGTCTTTCCGTCGCCCGATCGGGCTTCCGGTCTGGGTGACTTTGATTGTGCCAGCCATGATGTCAGGTCCTCGCCTCTTCTTCTGCGGCGCCGGCGCCGCCGCGGCGGCCGACACTGTCGGAAACCTTCTTGCCGCGACGCGTCGCAACCATGCGAGGCGAATTCAAATGCTCAAGTGCGTCGAATGTCGCCTTGACCATGTTATACGGGTTCGGCGATCCAAGGGATTTTGCAACAACGTCCTGCACGCCGAGCGTTTCAAACACGGCGCGCATAGGTCCGCCGGCGATGATGCCGGTTCCGGTCGGCGCCGCGCGCAACAGCACCTTGCCGGCGCCGAAATGCCCGGTCACAACATGATGCAATGTCCGGCCTTCCCGCAGCGGCACGCGTATCAGGGTTTTCTTGGCCCGTTCCGTGGCCTTGCGAATGGCTTCCGGCACTTCACGGGCCTTGCCCATGCCATAGCCGACCCGGCCCTTTGCATCACCGACGACAACCAATGCGGCGAAGCCGAAACGCCGGCCCCCTTTAACCACCTTAGCAACCCTGTTGATACTGACAAGTTTATCGGCAAGTTCATTATCACCGGAATTCTGGTCGTCTGATCTCGGACGGCGCGCCATTGCTCGCTCCCGCTAAAAGGTAAGCCCGCCTTCGCGGGCGGCATCGGCCAGCGCTTTCACGCGGCCATGAAACATATAGGCGCCCCGGTCGAAAACGACCTCCTTGACGCCATTCGCCGAAGCGCGTTCGGCAACCAGCTTGCCCACCGCTTCCGCGGCGGCCTTGTCGGCGCCGCTTTTCAACGCGCCCCGCAAGTCTTGTTCAAGGCTCGACGCGGCGGCCAGGGTCACCCCGTTCGCGTCATCGATCACCTGGGCAGAAATATTCTTGTTGGAACGGAAGACCGACAGCCTCGGGCGTCCACCCGCACTGCGCCGAATTGCCCTGCGGACACGCGCCCGGCGACGTTTTGTGATTTTTCTGATGTTCGACATTGTCGGCCTCTACTTCTTCTTACCTTCTTTACGGAGCAGAATCTCATTGGCGTATTTAATGCCTTTGCCCTTATAGGGTTCCGGTTTCCGCCAAGCCCGGATTTCCGCGGCGACCTGACCGACGCGCTGACGATCGGCGCCGAAAATTTCAATTTGGGTGGGTCGCTCGCATTTCGCTGTAATGCCTTCCGGAAGAGGATAACGGACCTCGTGGCTGTAGCCGAGCTGCAAGACGAGATCCTTGCCCTCGACCGCGGCGCGGTACCCGACGCCGTTGATTTCCAATTCGACTTTGAACCCTTCCGAGACGCCTTGAACCAAATTGTTCAAAAGGCTGCGCGACGTGCCCCACATGGCGCGCGCGCGTTTGCTGTCGCCGCGCGGCTTGACAATCAGATTGTCGTTCTCGCGGATGAGTTCGACATCATCGGTCAATGTCAGGCTTAACTGACCGAGCTTACCCTTCGCGGTAACCTCGCGCCCCGCGATCTGAACCTCGACGCCGGATGGTACGCCCACCGGCAATTGGCCAACTCTCGACATTGGCTTCCCCTAAAATACCATGCAGAGGACCTCGCCGCCGACATTGGCGGCGCGGGCTTCTGAATCGGACAATACGCCCTGCGGCGTCGACAAAATGGAAATTCCGAGGCCGTTATAGACTCGCGGTAAATCCCTGATCTTCGAATAAACCCGGCGTCCGGGCTTCGACACCCGGCGAATTTCCCGGATCACGGGCGCGCCGTCGTGATATTTCAATTCGATCTTGATTTCGCTGATCCCGGGCTTCAACTCGGATTGCTTGAAGCCGCGTATGTAGCCTTCGCGCTTGAGAACTTCAAGCACATTGCCACGCAGCTTGGATGCCGGCGAAAGAACGTCCGACTTACTCGCGCGCTGACCATTGCGTATGCGCGTGAGCATATCGCCGAGCGGGTCGCTCATGCTCATTCCGTTACTCCTCTACCAGCTCGACTTGACCATGCCGGGGATCTGCCCGGTCGAGGCCAAATCCCTAAGCGCGATCCGCGAAATATGGAATTTCCGATAGAAACCCCGGGGTCTTCCCGACACAAGACATCTATTACGAACTCTCACGGGGGAGGAATTGCGCGGCAGTTCGGCCAATTTCAGCCGTGCGGAGAATCTCTCTTCCATGGGCAGGTCGCGGTCGTCGGCAATCGCTTTCAGGGCGGCGCGCCGCCCGGATACCTGCTTGACCATCTTCCGCCGTTTCTTGTTTCGCTCAATGGCGCTCTTTTTTGCCATTCTTTATCCTCCGTATTCCATCTCGCCGATCATTCGACGAACGGGAAATCGAGTCCCTTGAGAAGGGCGCGTCCCTCCTCATTTGTCTTGGCCGTCGTCACAACAATGACATCCATGCCGCGCATTTCATCCACGGCATCGTAGTCGATTTCAGGGAACACGATCTGTTCCTTGATCCCCAACGCATAATTGCCCCGGCCATCGAAACTGTTCGGAGACAGGCCCCGAAAATCACGCACCCGCGGCAATGCGATATTCACCAAACGGTCGAGAAACTCGTACATCCGGATGCCGCGCAGCGTGACCTTCACGCCGATCGGCATGCCTTCGCGCAACTTGAAGGTCGCAACCGACCTTTTGGCGTTGATGACAATCGGTTTCTGACCGGCAATCGCCGTCAATTCGCGAACCGCGGCGTCAACTTTCTTGGAATCGGCAACCGCTTCGCCGACCCCAAAATTGATGACGATCTTCTCCATATCCGGAATCTGCATGGAATTGGCATAGCCGAACTCCTCCTGCAGCGCCGGACGCACTTTTTCTTGATACTGTTCCTGCATACGCGGTGTCATCACTTGACCCTCAATCGATTAATTCGCCGGAATTCTTGGCGAAACGGACCTTGCGGCCGTCTTCCAGATATCGAAAACCAACCCGCGTCGGTTCGCCGTTCTCCGGATCGACGAGCGAAACATTCGAAACGTGAATGGTCGCTTCTTTCTCGACAATGCCGCCGGCCTGCGTCGCGCTTTGACGGGTATGCCGTTTCACCATATTCACGCCCTGCACGATCAACCGTTCATCGGTCGGCATCACGCGCAACACACTTCCCTTTTTGCCCTTGTCGCGTCCGTTCAAAACGACAACATTGTCGCCCTTGCGGATATGTTTGATCGTCGAATTCTTTTTTGTCTTTGCCATCGGTTCCACTCCGCCTAAAGCACTTCCGGCGCCAGAGAAATAATCTTCATATATTGCCGCGCCCGAAGTTCGCGCGTGACCGGCCCAAAAATTCGGGTGCCGATGGGCTCGCCCTGGGGGTTGATCAGCACGGCCGCATTGCGGTCGAATCGGATCGAGGTGCCGTCGGGACGCCGGATTTCCTTCGACGTGCGCACGACCACCGCCCGGTGAATGTCGCCCTTTTTCACGCGGCCGCGCGGAATGGCTTCCTTGACCGTTACGATGATCACATCGCCGACGGACGCCCATCTGCGGCGCGACCCACCGAGCACGCGGATACATTGGACACGCCGTGCGCCGGAATTGTCGGCTACCTCTAGATTACTTTCAGATTGAATCATAACAACTGACCTTCATGCCCCGCGAGGGATCATGCTTCCCCTTCAATCACTTCCCACCGTTTGCTTTTCGAAATCGGAGCGCATTCGCGGATGCGGACCTGCTCCCCTTCCTTGCAACGGTTTTCGGGATCGTGCGCGGAAAACTTGCTCGATCGCCGAATGATCTTTTTGTACACCGGATGACGTACGCGGCGTTCGACGCGCACCACCACGGTCTTGTCCGGCTTGTCGCTGACCACGACGCCCGTGAGAACCCTTTTCGGCATTGCCTTACTCCCCAGCCGCCTTGCGACGCACGTTTTTTTCACTCAGCACGCGCGCGATATCGCGGCGCACCACCCGTACCCGGGCGGTGTTTTCCAGCTGACCACCCGATTGCTGAAATCTGAGATTGAGCGATTCCTTTTTCAGATCGGTCAACAACCCGGACAGCTCGTCATCGGTTTTCTGTTTAACTTCGGCCCCGTCCATCACTTAGCTCCCACCTCCGAGACGCGACACGACGCGCGTCTGCACCGGCAATTTCGCGGCCGCCAATTCCAGCGCCTCGGTCGCAACATCCGCGGGGACGCCGTCGATCTCAAACATGATCCGGCCGGGTTTTACGCGGCACGCCCAATATTCCGGATTGCCCTTGCCCTTGCCCTGGCGAACCTCGGCGGGCTTCACCGACACCGGAACATCCGGGAAAATACGAATCCAGATACGGCCACTCCGCTTCATGTAACGGGTGATCGTGCGGCGCGACGCCTCAATCTGACGAGCGGTCACGCGTCCCGGCGATGTGGCCTTGAGACCGTAAGCGCCGAAATTGAGATTGGTGCCACCCTTAGCGTTGCCGTGGATGCGACCCTTGTGGGCCTTGCGGTATTTGGTGCGTTTTGGGCTAAGCATAATTTCGATCCATTACCGGCGCGTTGGTTAGCGTCCGACCCGCTGTTCCTGAATGCGCTTGTCCTGGGCCATGGGGTCATGGGCAAGGACTTCGCCCTTGAACACCCAGACCTTCACGCCGCAAGTGCCGTATGTCGTATGAGCGGTGGCGGTGCCGTAATCAACATCGGCGCGTAGTGTGTGCAGCGGCACCCGGCCTTCCCGGTACCATTCCATCCGCGCGATTTCAGCGCCGCCGAGCCGTCCGCCGCAATTGATCCGGATCCCCAGGGCGCCCAGCCGCATCGCCGATTGGACGGAGCGTTTCATGGCGCGGCGGAACGCGACGCGTCGTTCAAGCTGCTGCGAGATGTTTTCCGCGACCAGTTTGGCGTCGATTTCCGGCTTGCGGATTTCCACAATATTCAGATGCACGTCGCTATTGGTCATGCGCGCCACTTCGAGACGAAGTTTTTCGATATCGGCGCCCTTTTTGCCGATCACCACGCCGGGCCGCGCCGAATGAATGGTAATGCGCGCCTTCTTCGCGGGACGTTCGATCACGACGCGGCTGACGCCCGCCTGCTGCAGCCGGTCGAACAGGAACTTGCGCAACTTGAGGTCTTCATGCAGCAATTCCGGGTACTGATCATCGGCGTACCAACGCGAATCCCAAGTCCGGTTAATTCCCAGTCGAAGACTGATAGGATTGACCTTCTGTCCCATTTAGGCTTCCTCGTTTTCTTCCGTCTCGCGAACGATGACGGTCAAATTAGCGTATGGCTTTTCAATCTTTCCGGTGCGCCCGCGCGCGCGGGGTCGAAAACGCTTCATCACGAACGCGCGTCCCACGGTCGCTTCGGCGACAACCAGCCGGTCGACATCCAGTTGATGATTGTTTTCCGCGTTTGCGATCGCGGTTTCCAGTACCTTGCGGACATCCTTGGCGATGCGGCGGCTGGAAAAACTCAAATCGGCGAGTGCGGTTCCGGCGTCCTTGCCGCGGATCATCTGCGCGACCAGGTTCAGCTTGCGCGGGCTGGTCCGGATGGTGCGCGCGTAAGCCTTGGCCTCGTTATCCGCCAGGCGGCGTTCCATGGAGCGTTTTCCCATGATCAGGTCCTCCGCGCCTTTTTATCCGAGGCATGACCGTTATAGGTTCGTGTGCCCGAAAACTCGCCGAATTTATGTCCCACCATGTTTTCCGTCACCAGAACGGGAAGAAACTTATGGCCGTTATGAACCGCAAACGTCAGCCCGACGAATTGCGGCAGAATGGTAGAACGCCGCGACCATGTCTTGATCGCTTCATTCCTACCGGAGGCCCGAAGAGCATCCGCCTTCTTGAGGAGGTAGCCGTCGACAAACGGTCCTTTCCATACTGATCTTGCCATCGATTTATCCTCTATTTCTTATGCCGGCGACGCATGATCAGCGAATCGCTCTTTTTCTTCTTGCTTCGCGTTCGCTTGCCCTTCGTCGGCACGCCCCAGGGCGAAACCGGATGACGGCCACCGGAAGTCCGGCCCTCGCCGCCGCCATGGGGATGATCGACCGGGTTCATGGCGACGCCGCGAACCGACGGACGTTTGCCGAGCCACCGGTTGCGCCCCGCCTTGGCCTTGTTGATGTTCTTATTGTCCGGGTTCGACACGGCGCCGATGGTGGCCATGCATTTCGCCGGCACCATGCGGGCCTCGCCCGAACTGAGACGAAGCTGCGCGTAACCCGCATCCTTGCCGACCAGCTGTGCATAGGTACCCGCGGCGCGCGCGATCTGGCCGCCCTTGCCCGGACGCATTTCGATGTTGTGAATAATCGTTCCGACCGGGATGTTTTCCATCGGCATCGCGTTGCCGGGCTTGATATCGCAGCGTTCGCCGGACACCACCGCATCGCCTTCGCGCAGGCGCTGGGGCGCGAGGATATAATTCAGTTCACCGTCGGCATATTTTATCAGCGCGATAAAGGCGGACCGGTTGGGATCATATTCGAGACGCTCGACCGTGGCGTTGACGTCAAATTTCCGGCGTTTGAAATCCACCAGACGATAGCGCTGCTTATGCCCGCCGCCCCGATGACGCATGGTCACGCGGCCGGTATTGTTTCGCCCACCCTTGGCATTCTTGCCTTCCGTCAGGCTCTTGACCGGCTTGCCTTTCCAGAGTTCGGACCGGTCGACGAGGACCAGACCGCGCTGCGAGGAGGTGACCGGCTTATATGACTTCAGCGCCATGTCTTAAATTCCCATGCTCACGTCGATCGAATGCCCTTCCTCAAGGCAAATAATCGCTTTTTTAAAATCTGAGCGTCTGCCCTTACGGCCTTGAAACCGCTTTACTTTTCCGTTCTGACGGAGCGTGTTCACCGCCTTGACCTTGACGTCGAACAACAGCTCGATCGCCGCCCGGATTTCGGGCTTGCTGGCCGTCAGGGGAACCCGGAAGGTGACCTGATTGTTCTCCGCCCCAAGGGTCGATTTTTCGGTGATCATCGGCGACAAAATCAGATCATAGGCCTGATTTTCCGTGACCGTGACATTGGCGCCGCTATGAACCTTCATGCCAGCCGCTCCTCAAGGTGCTTGACCGCATCCTTGGTCAAGACCAGCGTTTCCCGCCGCAAAATGTCGTACACATTGGCGCCCTGCTGCGGCAGCACATCCACGTTGGGAATGTTCGCCGCCGCGCGCGCGAAATCGCCGTTGACTTCGGGTCCATCGATAATCAGGAGCGACTTGGCGCCGAATTTGTTGAGACGCGCGATCAGTTCGTTGGTCTTGAAACCGGGAAGCTTGGTTTCATCCAGAACGATCAATTTTCCATCCGCCAGCTTGCTCGACAGGGCGCAGCGCAAGGCCATTTTGCGCACCTTCTTCTGGAGTTTGTGGCTGTGATCGCGGACAACCGGGCCGAACGATACCGCGCCGCCGCGATGCTGCACCGACCGGAGGCTGCCCGCACGGGCGCGGCCGGTTCCCTTCTGGGCGAAGGGCTTGGCGCCGGTGCCGCTGATTTCGCTGACCGACTTTGTCTTGTGGGTTCCGGCCCGGCGCTTGGCGCGTTGCCAATTGACCATGCGCGCCAGGATATCACGCCGAATGGGCGCGCCGAACACGCCGTCATTCAGATCCAGAGACCCGGCTTTCTTGTTATCGATCGTGACGACATCGCACTTCATCGTCTTTACTCCGACTTCTCTTCAACGGCGGCATCATCGCCGGCCGCATCGTCCACTGCGTCGTCCGCGGGCGCCTGATCGGCGGCCTCTTCGGCCCTACGCAGCGCGGCAGGGAATGGCACCCCATCGGGGACCGCTTTCTTTTTTGCGTCGGACACCAGGACATAGCCGCCCTTGGATCCGGGCACCGAGCCGCGCACCATGATCAGGCCGCGTTCCGGATCTGTCGATATTACCACCAGGTTTTGCGACGTGATCCGCTTATCCCCCATGTGGCCGGCCATTTTCTTGCCCTTGAAGACCTTGCCGGGATCCTGACTGTTGCCGGTCGAGCCATGCGATCTGTGACTGATGGAAACGCCATGGGACGCTTCGAGGCCGGCAAAGTTGTGACGCTTCATGGCGCCGGCAAATCCCTTGCCGATGCTGGTGCCGACCACATCAACAGGTTGACCCGGAATGAAATGATCCGCTGAAATTTCGTTGCCCACTTCCAGCAGCGCATCACCGCTGACGCGGAATTCGGCCAGTTTCCGCTTGGGTTCGACCTTGGCGCGCGCATAGTGACCGCGCATGCCCTTGGACACATTCTTGACCTTGGCCGCGCCGACCCCGAGTTGCAGCGCATTATAGCCGTTGCTTTCCTCGGTCTTCACGTCGACGACCTGGCAATTGTGCATGTGCAGGACGGTCACCGATTCATGGGTCCCGTCGTCGGTAAAGATACGGGTCATGCCGATTTTTTTTGCGATCACGCCAGTCCGCATAATCTTGACCCTACAGCTTGATCTCAACATCGACGCCGGCCGCAAGGTCGAGCTTCATCAGCGCGTCGACGGTCTGCGGAGTCGGGTCGATAATATCGAGAAGACGTTTATGGGTGCGGATTTCAAACTGCTCCCGCGATTTTTTGTTGATGTGTGGCGACCGTAAAACGGTGAACTTTTCGATCTTGGTGGGCAGCGGAATTGGGCCGCGCACCTGTGCGCCGGTCCGCCTCGCGGTGCTGACAATTTCGCCGGTCGACTGATCCAGTACCCTGTGATCAAAAGCCTTCAGCCGTATGCGAATGTTCTGGTTATTCATATTCGATCCCTGAAACCGCTTTGTTCCGCTCTATTCCGAAATACTGGCGACGACGCCGGCGCCCACTGTCCGTCCGCCCTCGCGGATGGCGAAGCGCAAACCTTCATCCATCGCGATCGGCGTAATAAGCTCAACCTCCATCGAGATGTTGTCGCCCGGCAT
>JAYZAW010000035.1:0-6536 GCA_036339495.1 Pseudomonadota bacterium
GGCCTCCGCCGCGACGGGACAAATCCGGCTCGCCCATGCCTGGCAGGACGCCTTGGCGCGTCACGATATGACCGTGGCCCAGGTGCTGTTGACCCTGTCCGACACGGAAGAACGCCGCCGCCATTTGAATGCCCGCAACACCATCGAAACCCTGCTCCGGCTCGGCGCCGTGCCGGTGATCAATGAAAACGACACCGTCGCAACCGAGGAAATCCGGTTTGGCGACAATGACCGGCTCGCTGCCAGGGTCGCCCAAATGATCAGCGCCGATACGCTGATCCTGCTGTCCGATATCGACGGTCTTTATTCCAACGACCCGCGCGGCAACGACGCCGCCGAATTCGTTTCGGAAGTCCGGGAAATCACCCCCGAGATCACCGCCATGGCGGGCGAAGCGCCGCCGGGGTACAGCTCGGGCGGCATGGTCACCAAACTGGATGCGGCGCGCATCGCGCTCGGCGCCGGCTGCGCCATGGCGATTGCGGACGGCAAGCGGCTGCGGCCGATCAAGGCAATAATGGACGGCGCGCGCTGCACCTGGTTTCCGTCAACCGCGCAACCGCGCGCGGCGCGCAAGAACTGGATCGCGGGCTCGGTTTCGCCGTCCGGTCAAATCACCATCGATGACGGCGCGGCCCGCGCCTTGTCGGGCGGCAAGAGCCTGCTGCCGGCAGGGGTGACGGCGGTCAATGGCGCCTTTCAACGGGGCGACCTGGTAATCATACAAGACCGCGCGGGGCGCGCCGTGGGACGCGGCCTCACGGCCTATTCGGCGGACGACGCGCGCCGGATCATCGGTCATAAAAGCCGTGAAATCGAAGCTCTCCTGGGCTACCGTGGCCGGGATGAAATGATCCATCGCGACGATCTAGTGCTCGATTGAGGCGAGAATTGTTGGTGGAGCGGAATTGAATATGCCGGATACAATCGCGACGGACGATATCCATGAAATCATGCGGCGCATGGGTCAGGACGCCAAGGCCGCAATGCGCGATCTCGGCGTGGCCGATGCGGCAACCCGCAATGTCGCGCTACGGGCCGCCGCATCCTCGGTCCGCAACGCCCGGGATGAACTCGTAAAAGCCAACAGGATCGACATGGACGCCGCCGAGGCCAAGGGTCTCAACGCGGCCATGCTCGACCGGCTGCTTCTCGACGACAAGGTAATTGAGGGGATGGCGACGGGGCTGGAAGCCATCGCGGAGCTGAACGACCCGATCGGCGAGGTCATTGCCCAGTGGGACCGTCCCAACGGGCTGAACATATCGCGGGTCCGGGTGCCGCTCGGCGTGATCGGGATCATCTATGAATCCCGCCCCAACGTGACCGCCGACGCGGGCGGGCTGTGTCTGAAATCGGGCAACGCGGCGATCCTGCGCGGCGGCTCGGAAAGTTTTCACTCATCGCGGGCGATCATGGACTGTCTGCAGGAAGGGCTGTGCGACGCCGGGCTGCCGGAAACCGCGATCCAGCTGGTCCCGACCCGTGACCGCGCGGCGGTCGGTGAAATGCTCACAATGCCCGATTTGATCGACATCATCGTGCCGCGGGGTGGAAAATCCCTGATCGAGCGCGTGCAAAATGAAAGCCGAGTGCCGGTGATTGCCCATCTCGACGGCAACTGCCATGTCTATATCGACCGGGATGCCGACCCCGATATCGCGCGCGAGGTTGCGTTCAACGGCAAAATGCGCCGGACGGGCATTTGCGGCGCAACCGAATCCCTGCTGGTGGACAGTTCGGTGGCGGCAAAATTTCTGCCCGCGATCATCGGAGAACTTGACGCCGCCGGCTGCGAAATCCGGGGCGACGACGCGACCCGGGCGATCGACCCTCGGGTTCAACCGGCGTCGGACGAAGATTGGGACACGGAATATCTCGAGGCGATCATCTCGGTGAAACAGGTCGACAGCCTGGACGACGCCATCGATCACATCAATCTGCACGGGTCGGGTCATACGGACGCCATCATCACCGATGACGACGCCCGGGCGGAGAAATTTCTCGACCGCGTCGATTCGGCCATCGTGCTGCATAATGCTTCCACTCAATTTGCGGATGGGGGCGAATTCGGCATGGGGGCCGAGATAGGAATATCCACCGGGCGGCTGCATGCGCGCGGCCCGGTCGGGGTCGAACAGCTCACCACGTTCAAATATGTGGTGCGCGGATCCGGGCAGGTTCGGCCCTGACAGTCTTCACTTTTATACGAAGCGGAATGGATGCGCCGGGGCTCCGCGTCGGCATTCTGGGCGGATCGTTCAACCCGACCCATGACGGACATCTCCATATCAGCATTCTGGCGCTGAAACAGCTGCAGCTGGATGAGGTCTGGTGGATGGTTTCGCCCCAGAATCCGCTCAAATCCACCAAAGACATGGCGCCGTTCGAGGAACGGCTGGAAAATGCCGAAAAATTCATTCGACATCCCGCAATTCGTGTCACCGACCTCGAAAGCCGCCTGGGGACAAGCTATACGGTGGAGACGCTGACGGCCCTGAAACTTGCCTTTCCGCGGGTTCGGTTCGTGTGGCTGATGGGCGCCGACAACCTGGCTCAGATGTCGCGCTGGCGGCGTTGGACGCGCATTTTCAATCTGGTTCCCATTGCCGTGTTCGACCGCGCGCCGTATTCTTTCGATGCGCTTGCCGGAAAGGCGGCCCAGGCGTTTTCGCGCTTCAAGCTGCGCGCGCGCAACGCCCCGAATCTTGTCGAACGCGCGCCGCCGGCCTGGATATTTTTCCACACGCGGCTGCATCCGGGGTCGGCCACGCTGATTCGCGCGCGGCGTAATTCGGTGCGCGGCAAACGGCGTGAAAACGCCAACAAATAGACCAGACCCAGGAGAGCCAAATAGCAAAAAAGAATTCAGAGACACCCGAACAGGATGATCTTCTCGTCGCGGTAAAAGCGTCGCTGGACGATCATTTGGCCGAAGACGTAGTGGTGATCGAACTTTGGGGGAAGTCATCGATCGCGGATTACATGGTCATCGCAAGCGGCCGGGGGAGCCGGCAGGTTATCGCCATGGCCGACCATTTGGTTCAATTGTTCAAAACGCATGGTCAGGTCGGCATCACGCCGGAAGGGGTAAAGCAGGGCGATTGGGTGTTGATCGACGGCGGCGACATCATCGTCCATCTGTTTCGGCCAGAAGTCCGGGAATTTTATAATCTCGAAAAAATGTGGGGCGTCGAGATTTCCGAGAATGACCGCAGCTCGGGCTGATGCGGCTTTTAATTCTCGCCATCGGGCGCATGAAGCAAAGTCCAGAACGGGATTTGTTTCGCCATTTCAAGGACCGCATCGCGTGGGGTATTAGTGTGCGCGAGATCGAAGAGAAAAAGCTGCTGCCGCCGGCCCAGCTCATTGCGCGCGAAGCGGAATTGTTGCGCGCGGCCATCCCGGATGGCGCCAGGACCGTCGCGCTCGATAGCAATGGCCGCGCGCTGACCAGCCCCGATTTCGCGAACAGGCTCGGCAAATGGCGCGACGAAGCGGATCACCCGGTCGTCTTCCTGATCGGCGGCGCGGACGGGCTCGAGCCGTCGCTGGTGAAGCAGGCGGATCTGGCGCTTTCCTTCGGCGCCGTCACCTGGCCCCACATGCTGATGCGCGGCCTGCTCGCCGAACAAATTTACCGGGCGCAGCAAATTCTGGCAGGGCATCCGTATCACCGATAAAGGTTTCAATTTTATCCCTTGTTAACCAGTTTTAACTTCAAATGGATTCGCCCTATTCTGCCGTTGCCGGACGTTTTGCAATGTCCAACGCAGACCCTATATAATTGGACGAGATGACAGGATCCCGACCAGACAATCCCAGCCCCGTGGTGCTTTGCATCCTCGACGGCTGGGGGCATCGTGACGATGATAGCGAGAACGCGATCCGAAATGGCCGGACGCCGGTTTTCGACCGGCTGATGTCCGGCTGTCCCAGCGCGTTGTTGGCGACGTCGGGCGTCGATGTCGGTTTGCCCGAGGGGCAGATGGGGAATTCCGAAGTTGGCCATCTAAATATCGGCGCCGGGCGCATCGTCAACCAGGAAATCCGGCGCATCGACGCGGCGATCGCGGAGCGCAGTTTGGCCGGCAACCAGGCGCTTCAAGCATTCATTTCGAAATTGCGGGCCACCGGCGGCGTATGTCACCTGATGGGGTTGATATCGCCGGGTGGCGTACATTCAATGCAAGGCCATGTGGCCGCACTCGCGACAATTTTGGATCAGGCTGGGATTACCGTTGCCGTGCACGCGTTCCTGGATGGCCGCGACACCCCGCCAGCGAGCGCGTCGGGTTTCATTGCCCGGTTTATCGGCGATATCGCGGGATTAAATAACGTCGGCATTGCCACGGTATGTGGCCGATATTTTGCGATGGATCGCGATAATAGATGGGACCGGGTTCAAAAGGCCCATGACATGATGGTTGACGCGAAAGGCGATACCGCGCCAGATCCGCTCGCCGCCGTGCAATCGTCATATGACAATGACGTCACTGATGAATTCGTCGCGCCGACGGTCATCGAGGGTTATCATGGCATGAATGACGGCGATGGCATACTGGTGGCAAATTTTCGTGCCGACCGGGTGCGCGAAATCCTGGGATCGCTGATCGATCCGGCATTCGATGGCTTTGTGCGCGAACGGCAAGTGGCATTCGCCGGAACACTCGGCATGGTGAAATATTCCGACGGGCTCAACGAGCTTCACGACGTGTTGTTCGCCGCGTCGGCCATCGAGAAGATTCTGGGCCAAGAGGTTGCGGCGGCGGGACTGCGCCAGCTGCGTATTGCCGAGACCGAAAAATATGCCCATGTGACTTTTTTCTTCAATGGCGGAGTGGAAACGCCGTTTCCCGGCGAAGACCGCATTCTTGTGCCGTCGCCGAAAGTCGCGACCTATGATTTGGCGCCGGAGATGTCCGCTGCTGACGTCACCGACAAGCTGGTCGCCGCGATTCAGTCGGGCGATTATGGTTTCATCCTGGTGAATTACGCCAATCCGGACATGGTCGGCCATACCGGTAACCTTGCCGCGGCGATGACGGCGATTGAAACAATCGACCACTGCCTGGGCCGGCTTGAGGCGGCGGTATCCGACGCCGGCGGCGCGCTGTTGATTACCGCCGATCACGGCAACGCGGAAACCATGCGCGACGCGGCAACGGGAGAACCCCATACCGCCCATACCACAAACCCGGTGC
Source organism: Pseudomonadota bacterium (assembly GCA_036339495.1). Taxonomy (GTDB): domain Bacteria; phylum Pseudomonadota; class Alphaproteobacteria; order MPNO01; family MPNO01; genus CALGIA01. The sequence continues at coordinate 5,205 of JAYZAW010000035.1, forward strand.
CTCTAATCATGGTGAATCCGCCCGGCCCGGTCACCGGGTTATCCGACGGGAGCCTCGCCGATATCGCGCCGACGATTTTAAGCTTATTGGGCCTGTCCCAGCAAAATGAAATGACCGGCCGATCATTGATCCAATCCATGGAAAACATAGGAACCAAGACCGGTGAACGCGCACCTGTTTAGGTCAATCCGGTGGGGACGGGCGATCGCCATCGGCATTTTGGCGGGAATCATCGCCGCATCCGCGCCGGGCCGGACGACGAATGCCGAGCCGGACAATAAACGGGTGCTGGAAAACGTCCAGCGCGACCTGAAAGGCGCTCAGATTCGGCGCGAGCAACTTCGCCGCGCGGAAGAAACTTATGCGTCCGAGCTTTCCGCGCTGAAACTCAAACTGATTTCCGCCGCCCGGCGGGCACAGGATTACGAAGCGCGCATTACCGCCCTGGAACAGCGTATCGCAACGCTTTTTCAGGAGAAGACCAAGAAATCGGTGAAATTAAGGAAACGCCGGCATCAAATGATGCAAATGCTGGCCGCCTTACAGCGGCTATCGCGTCATCCACCGGTGGCGCTGGTGGCGCTGCCGGCGAGGCCGACCGACACCGTGCGCAGCGCCATCCTGCTGCGGGGAGCGGTGCCGCGAATTGAAGCGGAGGCGAAGCGACTAAAGGATGATTTGTCGCGCCTGAGGGAATTGAGATCCAGTATCGCATTGGAGCGACAGGAACTGGCGGTGGCCGGCCAGGCGCTTGACCGCGAACGCCGCGATCTCGCGGTGTTGATCGATCGGAAATTAAATCTCGAACGGCAGGTCACCGTCGAAACCTGGGCCGCGAAAGCACAAATTTCTGAATTGGCAGCGCAGGCTCAGGATTTGCAGGATCTCATCAATCGGCTGGCGGAAAGCCGGCGCGCGCGGGTGCGCGATATCCCCAAGCCCAGGAAGAAACCCGCCGCCAGAATTGCAAGAACAACCCTGTCCGCCGGCAGATTTCCCGCCCAGGGACGAATTGTGCAGCGCTTTCGCCGAACGGGATCCAAATCCAACAGGAAAAAGGGCGTTACCATTGAAACCCGCGCGGAAGCCCGCGTGGTTTCACCCGGCGATGGCGAAATTGTGTTCGCGGGACCGTTTCGCGGGTATGGCCAACTCTTGATCATTGAACATGGCGGGGGATATCATGTACTTCTAGCGGGGTTGAGCCGCGTAGACGCCGCCGTCGGCGACGAGGTCCTCGAAGGAGAACCGGTTGGGGTTATGGGTTCCCCATCCGGATTGAAACCTAAACTATATTTTGAACTGCGCCGCAACGGTCGCCCGGTGAATCCC
>JAYZAW010000036.1:0-10690 GCA_036339495.1 Pseudomonadota bacterium
AGCTTGCGGCCGCGCGGACCGAACTAAACCAATTCGGCGACCTGGCCGCGCGGCGCGATGACGTGGCGGAACGGCGCGACGGACTGACGGAACGGCGCGCCGACCTGGCCGAACGCCAGCGCGAACATGACCGGCTGAGCAGCGAGTCCGCCGCCCGGCGGCAACGCCTCAAAACCATCGAAGCGGAAAACGACTCATGGCGGTCGCGGTCGCAAAACGCCGATCAACAGCAGCGTGAGCTCAATGAACGGCGCGATCACGCCACCGACGAGCTGGAAAATCTGCAGGCGCGTCCGGCCGAAATCGCCGTCCAGCGGTCGGCGCTGATCGATCAGATCCAGACCGCGGAGGCGGCGCGCGACAAGGCCGGGGACGCGCTGGCGCAAGCCGAATCCGCGCTCGAGGAACTGGCCCGGAAATTGCGCGCCACGGAAGCCCAGCTGGCCGACCAGCGCGAGGAGCGGGTCCGGCGCGAGGGCACGGTGGAGCAGATCGACCAGGAAATCCAATCCATTGTCGAGCGCATTCATGAGCGCATCGACTGCGAACCGGCGCAAATCCTTGATGCGATCGGAGTCAAGCCGGGCGAGGAACTGCCCGACCGGGAGAAAATCAAAATGCGGCTGGAACGTCTGATCCGCGAGCGCGAGAACATGGGGCCGGTCAATCTGCGGGCCGAGGCCGAAGCCGCCGAACTGAATGAAAAGATCACCACGCTGGTGCTGGAGCGCGACGATCTGACCAACGCCATCGCCCGCCTTAGGCAAGGCATTTCTGGCCTCAACCGGGAAGGCCGCGAACGGCTGATGGCGGCGTTCGGCGATGTCGACCGCCATTTCCAGGATCTTTTCAGCCGGCTGTTCGACGGCGGGCATGCGCATCTGGCGCTGACCGAGGCCGACGACCCGTTCGAGGCCGGGCTGGAGATCATGGCGAGCCCGCCGGGCAAGAAGCTCCAGACCATGTCGCTGCTGTCGGGCGGCGAGCAGGCATTGGCGGCGCTGGCGCTGTTGTTCGCGGTGTTCCTGACCAACCCGGCCCCGATCTGCGTGCTGGATGAGGTCGACGCGCCGCTGGATGATCATAATGTCGATCGTTTTTGCACCATGCTGGCCGAAATCGCGCGCGATTCCTCGACCCGATTCCTGCTGATTACCCATCATCGCCTGACCATGGCGCGCATGGATCGGCTCTATGGCGTGACCATGGCGGAACAAGGCGTCTCACAGCTCGTCTCGGTCGATTTGCAGACCGCCGAGGAGCTCCGGGAATCGGCGTAATGCGGCGAATTTTATCTCGCAATATCAGCTAGTTACCCTGTTCGTGATCGCGCTTGACAGGATTCAGACCAATCCCTATTGTGCCCCCGCTTCACGGCATGGTGTACGTCATGCCGCGTGGCGCGGAGACACTTCCAGCCGATGATCATTCAATGATCGAACGCAATAAGCCTGACTCCCTTACAGATCTCGACGACCGGTTGCGCCGGCTTCGGGAACGGAAGGACGGCAACAAACCGGCGGCTAAATGGGACGACGACACCCGTGGCGCCCTGGGAGTCGCGGTGCGTGTCGGGGTGGAACTTGTCGCCGCGATCGGCGTTGGCGTCGGGATCGGTTATCTGCTCGACAGATGGCTCGACACAACGCCTTGGTTACTGGTCGTGTTCTTTTTGCTTGGCGCCGCCGCCGGCATGATGAATGTGTACCGGGTAATGAGTGGCATGAGCCAAGCTGTCGGCTATTCGGCGGAAAGAAAAGGGTCTGCGGAGAATATGCGTGACGACGACGATAATGCTCCCCGCGAAACCTGACCGGAAACGAGGATAACTTGGCGGAAAAACACAGCCCCTTGGCGCAGTTCGAAATCAAGACGCTGCTGCCGATCCACATCGGCGACGCGGACATCTCCTTCACCAATTCATCGCTGTTCATGGTGATCGCGCTGGTCGCGATCTCGGTATTCCTGATCATGGGCATGCGCAAGGGACAGCTGGTTCCGGGGCGCTGGCAATCGATGGCGGAACTTTGCTACGAATTTGTCGCAAGCGTGATCCGCGATACGGTGGGCAATGAAGGACGGCGATATTTCCCCTTTGTGTTCACGCTGTTCATGTTCGTGCTGTTCGGCAACATGCTGGGCATGATCCCCTACAGCTTTACCTTCACCAGCCACATCGCCGTAACCTTCGCCATGGCGATGGTGGTGTTTATCGGCGTGACGGTGCTAGGATTCGTCAAACACGGCTTCAAATTTTTCGGCATCTTCGCGCCACCCGGCGTGCCGATCGCCATGTGGCCGCTGCTGATCCCGATTGAAATCATTTCCTATCTGTCGCGCCCGATCAGTCTGTCGGTGCGTCTGTTCGCCAACATGCTGGCCGGTCATACGCTGCTGAAGGTGTTCGCGGGCTTCGTGCCGGCGCTCGGCGCGCTCGGCGTTCTGCCGCTGGCCTTTGTCGCGGCGCTCAGCGGGCTGGAAATGGTTATCGCCTTCCTGCAGGCCTACGTGTTCACGATCCTGACCTGCCTGTACATCAACGACGCGCTGCATCTGCATTAAACCGGCGCAAACAATCGAGTTTACGAAAGGAAAGAAAATGGAACTGGAAGCAGCGAAAGTCATTGGAGCGGGCCTTGCCGTTATCGGCGTGGTCGGTTCGGGTATCGGTATCGGCGCGATCTTCGCGTCGTTCATCTCGGCGGTCGCCCGCAACCCGGCGGCGCGCGGCGATGTGTTCCCGATGACCATGCTGGGCTTCGCCCTGGTGGAAGCCATCGCGCTGTTCGCGCTGGTGGTCGCCCTCGTCATCCTGTTCGGCTGAGACACGCGCACGCGCGTCTTTAGGGGGTTATCCCATGCCGCAACTTGAACAGATCAGCACCTATCTCAGCCAAATTGTCTGGCTGGTCCTGACCTTCGGCGTTCTGTATTTCATCCTGTGGAAATCGGCCCTGCCGCGCATCGCGGGCGTGCTGCAGGAACGCCAGGAACGGATCGAGGACGATCTGCAAAAGGCCGAGACCGTCAAGCAGGAAGCCGAGACCGTTCTGGCGGCCTATGAGGCGTCGGTCGCCAAGACCCGGGACGAGGCGCAATCGATCCTGCGCGCCGGCGCAGAGGCTTTCGCCGAACAGGCCGCCAAACAACAGGACGAGCTGTCCGCCCGCCTGGCCGGGGAAGCGGCGGCCGCGGCAAGCCGCATCAACGACGCCCGCCGGGAAGCGCTCGGCGAACTTCGCGGCGTCGCGGGCGAGCTCGCCTTGGCCGCGACCCGCAAGCTGGTCGAATTCGATGTGTCGGAAAGCGATGCGGAAGCGGCGGTCGGCGACGCCATGCCGGCAATAACCGGGGACCAGGGCTGAACATGGATAAACTGATCCACTCCCCCGAATTTTGGGTCGCCATCGGCTTCGTCATCCTGATCGGCGTTATGGCCTGGCTGAAGGTGGGCAAGATGATCGGGTCGGCGCTCGACGCCCGCGCCGACAAGATCAAAGCGAGCCTTGATGAAGCCGCCGAGTTGCGCGAGGAAGCCCAGCATGTGCTCGCCGAATATCAGCGCAAGCAGCGCGACGCGATCAAGGAAATGGAAGAAATGCTGGTCCGCGCCCGCGACGAATCCAAGCACCTCGCCGAGGAAGCCGCCCAAAATCTCGGCCGCGCCATGGAACGCCGCGAGGAAATGGCGCGCGACAAGATCGCCCAGGCCGAAGCCGAAGCCCTCCAGGAAGTCCGCGAAATCGCGGTCGACGTGGCGCTCGCCGCCGCCCGCAAGCTGATCACCGACGGGCTCGATGAGGCGCGCGCGGGCCAACTGCTCGACGCCGCGATCGCGGAACTGCCGGACAAGGTGCACTGACGCGGGGGCGGTTGCCAAACGATCATCAAGAAGGGTGGATTTTATCCGCCCTTTTTTTGTGCGCCGGTGGGGTTGGACACAGCCCCCGGCGCGCGATAGATTCCGCGGACACGAAGTCGGAAACATTTCAATCAAGGTTGATGACGCGATATGGCGGACGCGCGGCAATATCTGACGATGGACCGCACGTTCAGCTTGGTCGGGGGTGAAAGCGACACGCCAGTGATCGCCTTCGAAACCTGGGGCCGGCTGAACGACCGCGCCGACAATGCAGTACTGATTTTCACGGGGTTGTCGCCGTCCGCCCATGCCGCATCCTCGCCGACCGACCCCTCGACGGGTTGGTGGGAAGACATGGTCGGCCCCGGCAAACCAATCGATTCGCGGCGATATTTCGTGGTCTGCGTGAATTCTCTGGGCAGCTGTTTCGGATCGACGGGGCCGGCGTCGAACGACCCCAATACAGGCGAAAGATATCGTTTGGACTTTCCGGTCCTGTGCCTTGAGGACATCGCCCGGGCCGCCCAACGGGTGCTCGCATCGCTCGGCGTCGAAAATCCGCACAGCGTGGTCGGCTCGTCCATGGGCGGCATGACGGCGCTGGCCTATGCGCTGCTGTTTCCCGGCGCGGCGCGGCAGTTGCTGTCCATTTCATCGGCGGCGCGAAGCCTGCCCTTTTCCATTGCGTTGCGGTCGCTGCAGCGTGAATTGATCCGCAAGGATCCGTGCTGGCTGGACGGGCGTTATCTGGACGATGCGCTGCCCGAAACCGGTATGCGGCTGGCCCGCAAGCTGGGGATGATCACCTACCGGTCGGCCGAGGAATGGGCCGAGCGGTATGGCCGCGAGCGCGCGACCGACGACATCAGCAGCGGAAAGGCCGGCCCGTTTGGGATCGATTTCGAGATCGAATCCTATCTTCAGTCCCACGCCAACAAGTTCGTCGGGTCGTTCGACGCCAATTGCTATCTCTATCTGTCGCGCGCCATGGATTTGTTCGACGCAAGCGATCACGGCGGAAGCATCGAAGCCGCGCTGTCCCGCACAGGTCTGGAAAGCGCGCTGATAATCGGGGTGCGCACCGATTTTCTGTTTCCGCCGCAGCAGCAGGAAGAACTCGCGACCCATCTGGAAGCGGGCGGGGTCAAGACGAAATTCAGCCTGCTGGATTCGATCCAGGGGCATGATTCCTTCCTGGTCGACATGGACCGGTTCCGCCCTGCGGTCAGCGCGTTTTTCTGATACAGTCTGATTTGGATCATTGTCGGGTAATTGCGCGGCCCGGCGGGACCAAGGAAATCGATGCCCGGGAAACCGTGCAACGGGGCCGCATGGTCAACCGGATGCGCGGCGAGCTCAACCAACAACTCCGCGAACGCCACGACGCCGCCGATTTCGAAACCAAGACCCATGACAACCCGGATGAGGCGAATTGAGGAAGCGGCGCATCGCCGCGAAAGAGATTTACAATAGCCCGGTGGAAATTATGGACAACGGCAACGTCATTACACAAATCCTTCTACCCTTGTCTCTGGCCTTTATTATGTTTTCGGTCGGGCTGGAACTGGTGGTCGACGACTTCAAGAGAGTCGCGGTTCGGCCCAAGGATTTTGTCGTCGGCGCTATCAGCCAGATGATATTTCTGCCCCTTGTGGCCTTCGGATTGCTCTCATTTTGGTCGATTGAACCGGCCTTGGCGGTTGGCGTGATGATCATCGCCGCCTGTCCCGGCGGCGTTACATCGAACCTGATGACCTATCTGGCCCGTGGAGATACGGCGTTATCGGTTTCCCTGACGGCGGTCATCAGTTTACTGGCGGTCGTGACCCTCCCCGTAATTGTCGGCTTTTCCATTGTCCATTTCATGGACGTGGCGAGCGCGCCCGAAATTTCGATCGGCAAAATGGTTCTTGGCGTTTTCGCCATTACTACGGTTCCGGTGATTATCGGCATGGCGGTAAAACGGCTGGCCCCGGTTTTCGCGGCCAAATTTAAAATTTCCGCCAGGATCATCGCATCCGTTCTACTGGTCGTTATCATTGCTGGCGCTATCCTGGCTGAAAGAGATAATGTCGTCGATTATTTCAAACAAGCGGGTCCGGTGACTCTGACCCTCAACCTGGTCATGATGGCGCTGGCCTTGTCCCTGGCGAAAATGTTGGGTCTGGGGACGCCGCAGAAAACCGCCATAACCATGGAATGCGGGCTGCAAAACGGCACCCTGGCGATTTTTGTCGCCGCCACCCTGATCGGCTCCCAGACCATGATGGTGCCGGGCGCAATATACAGCCTCCTGATGTTCCCAACCGCCATCGCCTTCCTTTTCATGGTTATCAGGAAAAATCTCGGCTGGGAATTAGCGAATTGAGATAACGGCGCGGCGGGATCGAATGCCGCAATATCATGCAGCATTCGGCCACGGGTACGATAATGAATCGGGGAGACATTGTTCCATAAATTCAAAGGGTTATGAATTTTACTAATAATAACCCATTGAAATCTATATGAATTATTTTCATATCAAATAATTAATAGCGTTACTACATTATAATTGCGGTATGGCTCTTGCTCGGTGATAAGAGCCCCTGGGCGCTTCCTCTGGATAGCCGAGATTGCAGATTTCGCGAGCCGTACCGTTACTTCTAATAATAATGTACGTCGCCGCGCTGCCAAAGATCGTATTCGTAGGTGATGCGGTCCTTGATCAAATCGTATGAACGGGATCATCACGCTCCCATTTTCTCTGGATTGCCCCGGCACAATAATCAGCCACCTGAACGTAAGGGTCTGCCGCTGCCGGGCAAAAGTTCGTCGAGTGCTTCCCGGGCACGGTTTTTCGCATCACATTTTCGATCGATGAAAGAAATGCCGCCCGCTCCCTTCCGGTTCCGATTGTCGCCGCCGTGACGAGCAATTCCGGCGCGGGTTGGAACAGCTGAGATGTTCCATGACGAAAGTGATAGTACCATCCATATTGGTAAAAGCGCGGGCGCGAGGTTCGAACCTGCTGCTGCGCCTTAAATTTCTCCATAATAGTTGCCTGGATTTGAAAATCATGACGACAGATCACTTCAAAAACTCTATCTCGAACAATTTGCTTATCGTTAGTGCAATGAAAATATTCCCCGAGCGGAAACCCCTGAAATGCAAGCTCGCGGCGCAATTCCAATAAATCATTCGCGACCGCACAAGAACGCATGGACACCGTGCAAAGAATGAAATACCGGCTGACGTTGGGCTTATGCGGATGGCTGGTATCACGTGATACCATCTGAGATCAAATTCAATTTTATTGTTAAGTTTCAATTTGATAGCAATACTGAAGGCAATCAAGAAATAAATTCGGTTTGAAAGTGGTTATCCCCTATCCCCCCAGCGCAGCACCGGCTGCCGTGCCGCCGCCGTTTCGTCCAGTCTCCTTCGCGGAGTATGTTTCGGGGCTTGATGGAAGAAATCCGCGTCGCCCTCCTTGGCGCGCTGGCCGAGGTCTTCCAGGGTGTCGATGAAATGATCCAGGCTTTGCTTGCTTTCGCTCTCGGTCGGTTCGACCAGCAGGGCGCCGTGCACCACCAGGGGGAAATAGATCGTCATCGGGTGGTAGCCGGCATCGATCAGGGCCTTGGCGTAATCCAGCGTGGTGATGTCCGAGCCATCCAGGAAGCGGTCGTCGAACAGTACCTCATGCATGCAGGGGCCGTCATAGGGCAGGCTCAGCGTGTCTTGCAGCCGGGCCAGCACGTAATTGGCCGCCAGCACCGCGTCGCTTGACGCCTGGCGCAGCCCGTCGGCGCCGTGGCTCATCATGTAGGCCAACGCGCGCACGAACATGCCGAACTGGCCGTGGAAACCCTTCATCCGGCCGAACGGAAATGCGCCCTCCTCTGCCTGAGCTGCATGTTCAACCAGGCTGAAACCGTCCGCGCCATGCACCACCCAGGGCAGCGGCGCGAACGGCGCGAGGGTTTCCGACAGCACCACCGGTCCGCTGCCCGGTCCGCCGCCGCCATGGGGCGTGGAGAATGTCTTGTGCAGATTGATATGCATGCAGTCGATACCAAGATCGCCGGGCCGCGCGATGCCGGCGATGGCGTTGAAATTGGCCCCGTCGCAATAGAACAAGGCGCCCGCGTCATGCACGGCTTGCGCCTGTTCGATGATTTCATCCTCGAACAGGCCGCAGGTATTGGGGTTGGTCAGCATGAAGGCGGCGACGTCTTCGTCGAGCGCTGCCTTGAAGGCGTCGAGATCGACCCGGCCCCGGTCGTTGGACGGGATCGACTGGACCCGGTAGCCGCAGGCCGCCGCCGTTGCCGGGTTGGTGCCGTGTGCCGAATCCGGCGCCAGCACGCGCTTGCGGGCGTCGCCACGCGCCTCAAGCGCCGAGCGGATCGCCATCATCCCGCACAGTTCGCCATGGGCCCCGGCGGCGGGCGACATGTCGACCGCCGGCATGCCGGTCAGTGTCTTGAGCCAATGGGCCAGCGTGTCGATGAGTTCTAGCGCGCCCTGCACGGTGGAGTCGGGCTGCATCGGGTGGAGATCGGCGAAGCCCGGCAGGCGGGCGAGCTTTTCATTGAGCCGGGGATTATGCTTCATGGTGCAGGAGCCGAGCGGGTACAACCCGCTATCGATGGCGTAGTTCTTCTGGCTCAGCCGCGTGTAGTGGCGCACCACCTGTGGTTCCGACAGGCCGGGCAGGCCGATGGCGCCGTCGCGCGCGAGCCCGCCGAGACGGTCGTCTAGTTCCGGGGGTTCGGTCAGATCGACGCCACAGCGACCGTCTCCGCTTTGTTCGAAGATCAGCCCCTCTTCCATCTGCAGGCCCTGATGTCGCGCGGGAGCGCGCGCGGGATGATCCATCAGATCGCCCTCGCCATGGAATCGACCAGAGCGTCCATATCCGCATCGGTCGCGGTTTCGGTGACCGCCACCAGCAGCAGATCGGCCAGTGAGTCGTCATCGGGGCACAGGCGAGAGACCGGCACGCCGGCGAGGATGCCGTCTGCCGCCAGCTCATCAACCAGCGGAGCCGCGGGCCGCGTCAGCCGCAGGGTGAATTCATTGAAGAACGCGTTGTTGACCAGCTCGACGCCGTCCAGTTCCGCCAACCGGTCGGCCAGCGTGACCGCCTTGGCATGGTTGATGCGCGCCAACCGGGTGAAGCCGTCCTCGCCCAGCAGCGACAGATGGATCGAAAACGCCAGCGCGCAAAGGCCCGAATTGGTGCAGATATTGCTGGTCGCCTTTTCGCGCCGGATATGCTGTTCGCGGGTCGCGAGCGTCAGCACCCAGCCGCGATTGCCGTCCACGTCGGTGGTCTCGCCGATCAGCCGGCCGGGCATCTGGCGCACGTGGCGGTCGCGGCAGGCGAACAGCCCGAGATACGGTCCGCCGAAATTGAGCGCATTGCCGAGGGACTTGCCTTCCGCCGCCACGATGTCAGCGCCCATCTCGCCGGGCGACCGCACCAGCCCGAGCGCGACCACCTCGGTCACCGCGACGATTAACAGCGCGCCCGCATCGTGGCAGGCATCGGCCAGCGCCGTAAGATCGCGCAGCTCGCCGAAGAAATCGGGATACTGCACCACGACGCAAGCGCATTGGTTGTCGATCATCGCCGCCAAATCTTCCTCTTGTCCCGGAAATGTGGGAGCCGCGATGATTTCCTGTGGCAAAAACCGTGTCGCGGTCGCGACCACTTCGCGATAATGCGGATGCAGCGCGCCGGACAGCACGACGCGGTGACGACGGGTGATGCGCGACGCCATATAGACCGCCTCGGCGCACGCCGTGGCCCCGTCATACATCGACGCGTTGGCGACATCGAGCCCGGTGATCATTGCCGCCTGGGTCTGAAACTCGAACAGAGACTGCAAGGTGCCTTGTGAAATTTCCGGCTGGTAGGGCGTGTAGGCGGTCAGGAACTCGCCGCGCTGGATCAGAGCGTCGACCGCCGCCGGCACGTGGTGCCGATAGGCGCCGGCGCCGAGAAAGCTGGGCGCATCGCCGGCGGTCAGATTTTTTGCCGCCATCGCCCCGAGCGCGCGTTCGACTTCGATTTCACCGGAATGCATCGGTAGATCGAGCAGTCCGGTCAGTCTGGCGCTTTCCGGGATGTCCTTGAACAGCGCACCCATGCCGTCAACCCCGATGGCCGCCAGCATCTCGGCGCGGTCGCCCTCGGTTAGCGGCAGGTAGCGCATGGGTCAGCCTTGAGTGAATTTTTGATAGGCGTTTTCATCCATCAGCGCGTCGAGCTCGGACGTATCACTGATACGGATTTTCAGAAACCAGCCTTCCCCGGTCGGCGCTTCATTGACCAGACCGGGATTATCGCCCAGGGGTAGGTTGATCTCGACCACCTCGCCGCCGACCGGGGCATAAACCTCGCTTGCGGCCTTGACGGATTCGATCACGGCCGCCTCGTCCCCCTGTTTGAATTGTTTGCCGATGGCCGGCAATTCGACGAACACCACGTCGCCGAGCTGTTCCTGGGCGAAATCGCTGATGCCGATGATTGCGGCATCGCCTTCGACGCGGACCCATTCATGGTCCTTGGTGTATTTCAGATCGCTCATGGATCCGTTCTCCTCAAGCCTTGACGTAATTATGTTCGATAAACGGTAATCTACAGACCCGGGCGGGACGCGGCGTGTCCCTGACAATCAGCTGGACCGGCGTATCGTCAGCTGAATAGTCAGCTTCGATATAGCCCATCGCAATCGGGCCGCCAAGACTTGGTCCGAAACCGCCGCTAGTGATCTCGCCGATGGCGTCGCCATCCCGGTCGGTCACAATCGTGTGTTCGCGTGCCGGCGCCCGTCCGTC
>JAYZAW010000037.1:0-4689 GCA_036339495.1 Pseudomonadota bacterium
AAGGATGATTGGGTAAAACTTTTCAAAAAGACCTTCCTGTTTACCGGCGGCGAGATTACCGGCGAATTTCTGATGAGCACCGGATATTTGGCCGGCGCCCATGATGCGTCCTGTCCGGTATTTACTGAAATTGAGCGTTTAAATCCAGCATGGGATGACTGAGGGGGGTGCGGGCGGCAAACATTTGTGCCATCCTTTCGCGGTCATGACTCCAGCCAATGACGATCCCCCTCCTGAAGCCGCCGCCTGCCAAAAGCTTCTCAACCGCATGAATTAAGTGTAAATCCCGCCCGTCGGGATTGCGATCCAAACGGGCACCGAATAAAGTCCGTCCGCTTAATCCAAGCGGAGTAGCCATGCGCCTTTCCACTTTTTTCATGCCGACCCTGAAGGAAGACCCGAGCGAGGCCCAGATTGTCTCGCATCGGTTGATGCTGCGCGCCGGGATGATCAGGCAATCGAGCGCCGGGATTTATTCATGGCTGCCGCTCGGGCTGCGCGTGCTGCGCAACGTGGAACGCATCGTGCGCGAAGAACAGGACCGCGCCGGTTGTCAGGAAATGCTGATGCCCACCATCCAACCCGCCGATCTATGGCGCGAAAGTGGGCGCTATGAGGATTACGGCAAGGAAATGCTGCGCATCCGCGACCGTCACGATCGCGACATGCTGTACGGCCCGACCAATGAAGAGCAGATTACCGAAATTTTCCGATATCATGTCAAGAGCTACCGCGAACTGCCCAAGCTGCTGTACCACATTCAGTGGAAATTCCGCGATGAAGTCCGGCCGCGCTTCGGCATCATGCGGGGCCGCGAATTCCTGATGAAGGACGCCTACTCGTTCGATATCGACTACGACAGCGCAAAGGTATCCTACAACAAGATGTTCGTGGCCTATCTGCGGACATTCGCCCGCATGGGGCTGCGCGGCATTCCCATGCGCGCCGATACCGGCCCGATCGGCGGCGACCTCAGCCACGAATTTCTGGTCCAGGCCGACACCGGCGAAAGCGAGATCGCCTGTCACAAGGATCTCGCCGAGTTCGATGTGGGATCGCTGGATCTCGATCCGGACAGCGATCTGGAAGCCATCGTCGGCTCCCTGACCGGGTATTACGCCGCCACCGATGAAAAGCGTGATCCGGAAATCGAAAAGTCCCTGAGCGACGATCTGGTGGTCGCGCGCGGCATCGAGGTCGGGCATATTTTTTATTTCGGCGCCAAATATTCCATCGCCATGGACGCCGCGGTCGCCGGCCCCAACGACGAACCCGTCCATGTGGAAATGGGCTCATATGGGATCGGCGTGTCCCGCCTGGTCGGCGCGCTGATCGAGGCCTATCACGATGACGACGGCATCATTTGGCCCGATAGCGTCGCGCCCTATCGCGTCGGCATCATCAACCTGAAAACCGGCGACGATGGCTGCGATGCGGTGTGCGGGGATCTCTACGCCAAGCTCGGCGATGTCGGAGCCGGCGCATTGTATGACGACCGGGAAATCAGGGCCGGCGGTAAATTCGCCGACATGGATCTGATCGGCCTCCCGTGGCAGGTCATTGTCGGGCCGCGCGGCGTGAAGTCCGGGATGGTCGAGTTGAAACGCCGGGCTACCGGCGAACGCGAGGAATTGTCGGCCGAATCCGCGCTTGCGCGGCTGGCCGAATGATGTTTTCCCGCTTCGAACGCATGGTGGCGCTGCGCTATCTGCGCGCGCGGCGCGAGGAAGGTTTCGTTTCCGTTATTGCTGGATTTTCGCTCGCCGGCATCGCGCTCGGCGTGGCCACATTGATCGTCGTGATGTCGGTAATGAACGGCTTCCGGGCCGAAATGATGGGCCGCATTCTGGGGCTCAACGGCCATTTGACGGTGTATTCGTCGACCCGGGGTAATTTGTCGAATTATGACGAACTTGCGGTTCGGTTGAAATCTCTCCAGGGCGTAAAATCCGTGACGCCGCTGGTTGAAGGCCAGGTGATGGCGACCGCCAACGGCGTGTCAGGCGGCGCAATGGTGCGTGGCATGCGGCCGGAAGACGTCGAAGCCCGCCAGGTGATTTCGAGTAATATCCGCGCTGGTTCGCTGGCCGATTTTAAGGGCAGGAACGCAGTCCTGGTGGGCAGCCGGTTCGCGCGCCGTCATGGGTTGCGTCCGGGATCCAAGCTGCGTTTGATTTCGGCCCAGAGCAAGCCCACGGCCTTCGGGTCCCTGCCGCGCGTCAAGACTTATAAGGTCGCCGGCGTGTTTCAGGTCGGCATGTATGAATATGACAATTCGTTTGTGTTTATGCCGCTGAAAGCCGCGCAACTCTACTTCCGGACCGGGCGCGGCGTGTCTGGCCTGGAAGTGATGGCCGATGACCCCGACCGGGTCGATGCGCTGCGCCTGGAAGTCTCGCAAGCGGCCGGGCGGGCGATCCGGCTGGTCGATTGGCGGCGCGCCAATGCGGCTTTGTTCAATGCGCTCAAGGTCGAACGCAACGTGATGTTCCTGATCCTGACCCTGATCATTCTGGTCGCGGCGTTCAATATCGTCTCGGGCATGATCATGCTGGTGAAGGACAAGGGGCGCGACATCGCGATCCTGCGCACCATGGGCGCGACCCGGGGCATGGTGATGCGCATCTTTCTGCTGGCCGGCGCGTCGGTCGGGATCATCGGCACGCTGCTCGGCTTTCTCATCGGGCTCGGCTTTGCCGAGAATATCGAAACCATCCGGCAATGGCTTGAAGGACTGACCGATACGGAACTGTTCGCCGCCGAGATTTATTTCCTGTCGCAGCTTCCGGCCAAGGTGGAAACCTTCGATGTGGTCAGCGTGGTGGGAATGTCGCTGGTGTTGTCGTTGCTGGCGACGCTGTACCCGGCGTGGCGGGCAGCCCGGCTCGATCCTGTCGAGGCGCTGCGATATGAGTAACCCGGCCATTGCGCTGGCCGAAATTGGCCGCACCTTCAAGCAGGGCGGCTCCGAACTGGAAATCCTGCGCGGGGTTTCGCTGGTTATCGAGCCGGGACAGATCGTCGCTTTGACGGGGCCGTCCGGTGCGGGCAAATCCACCCTGCTGCAAATCGCCGGCTTGCTGGAACGCCCGACAGTCGGCGACGTTCTGGTCGCGGGGCAATCCTGCGACGGGCTTGGCGACGACGCCCGGACCGAGATGCGGCGCGACCGGCTCGGGTTCGTCTATCAATATCACCATTTGCTGCCCGAGTTTTCGGCGCTGGAAAATATCATGCTGCCCCAGATGATCGCCGGGCTGAGCAAGGGCGAAGCCGCAATGCGCGCGCGCGAGCTGCTGACCATGGTCGGGCTCGAGGCGCGGGCGACCCACCGACCGGCGCGCCTGTCCGGCGGCGAGCAGCAACGGGTTGCCGTCGCGCGCGGCCTGGCCAATGCGCCTAGCGTGCTGATCGCCGACGAGCCGACCGGCAATCTCGACCAGCACACCGCCGATGCGGTTTTCAATTCACTGTTGCTGATTGTCCGCGAAACCGGTGTCGCCGCCCTGATCGCGACCCACAACACCGCGCTGGCCGCGCGCATGGACCGGGTCCTGGAACTCCAGGACGGTCTGGTGGTCGAACAGTAGGCGTGGCCGCGCCGAAAAAACCCTCTCCCGCGGGGGGAGAGAGTTTTTCGGAGATGGGCTAAGGGGAGAAAACGTATTCCTAGTAATAACGGCGGTGGTTGAGGTGGCGTCTGTGATGACGGTGGCGGCGATCGTGGCGATAGTGACGCCGGTCATGGCCGCGGCGCCATTCCTGCCATTCCATCCGGCGCAACAGGCGGAAGATTTCGCGCAGCGGCATAATCTGGCAGTCCACATGACCGTGTTTATATTGATTAACGATTTTGGCCTTGGGCGCTGCCATGTGATGCGCCGAGGCGGGCAGGGCGGCCATCAGGCTCAGTCCGGTCGCGGCGGCGATGATGAATGTTTTGGTGATCATTTTCCGTCTCCATTAGGGTTGGTGTTCGGTAACGGTATGGACTATGGCTTATGGGGCCTGAAACGGTTCTGAACGGCCTGTTCATCCCGGGTTCAGGGAAATTCGGATAAAAGCGGCGCATGTTAAGGCGTAAATTTCTCACAGGTTTTCTGGCCAGTATCGCGACCGGTTTTGCCCTCGCGCCCGGGACCGCGTCGGCGGAACACGAACGCGGCGCGCGCGGGCGCAGTCGGAATCGCGGCAACCGGCGCCGGAATAATCAGTTCAGGCCGAAATCGTTTTACCGGGAAGGTCCCGCGGGGCGGTCGCCGGGCCAGGGCCGGGCGCGCCGCGCTTTGCGCGAAGGCAGGGTTCTGCCGCTTGGCGATATCATGGGGATGGTGGGCCGCCGTTTTCCCGGCAAGGTTCTGGATGCCGATCTGGTTCGGGACGGAAGCCGTTTCGTCTATTATCTCAAGGTCCTTGATCCTCAGGGACGCCTGGCCGAAATCGCGGTCGATGGGCAATCGGGACGCATACTCGGCGTGAGGGGGCGCGGGCGATGAGAGTTCTGGTGGTGGAGGATGAGCCCGAATTGGCGCGCCAGATCGCGGATGCGCTGATCGAGGCGGATTACGTGGTCGATGTTGCCCATGACGGCGAGGAAGGCCATTTTCTCGGCGACACCGAGCCTTATGACGCGGTAGTGCTGGATCTGGGCATGCCGAAAATCGACGGTATCACCGTTTTGGAACGCTG
>JAYZAW010000038.1:0-3814 GCA_036339495.1 Pseudomonadota bacterium
CGGATCGGTGATCTTGAGACTGGATACGATGCCGAAGACAAATGATTTCGGCGTGGCGACTTTGACGATGCCGCCGATCTGGAGACCGGACGCGCCGTCGCCGTGATCGGGCGCGACATGGTTCAGGATGTCCTGGATCCGGGACCCGGTAACCGATATGACGTGACCGATAGTGTGCGCTATCGAACATGAAAGCCATCCTTGCTGCATCCGTGCACGTTACGGACGCGGGCAGGATATCGGCTTGAATTTAATTCTAAGTAAAGGTCCGGTATTTGAATAAAATTACCTAACCGTTTGATATCGCGTTAAAAAACTTAATAAGCGGGCACGATCTCGCCATGACGCCGGCAGGCGGTTTCGGCCAGATCGACGAAAAATCCCGTTATGTCGTCCGGCGTATTCAGGGTCATCGGGTCCTCGCCGGGGAAGGCGGCGGCGCGCATGCCGGTGCGGGTCGATCCCGGATCGAGCAGATTGATCCGCATATTGGTTTTTTTGGTTTCCACCGCCCAGCTTTTGATCATCATTTCAAGACCGGCCTTGGTGACCGCATAGCTGCCCCAATAGGGGTGCGGGCCGCGGGCGGCGCCCGAGGTCACGAATATCGCCCGTCCCGCGTCGGACGCGCGCAGCGGCGGGTCGAAGGCGCGGATCAGCCGCCAGTTCGCGTTCAGATTGACCGCCACCACCTGATCCCACTCTTCCGCTTCGATCTGATGCATGGGAGTCATCGTGCCGAGCAGCGCGGCATTGCCGACCAGTATATCGAGCCCGCCGAAGCGCTCCGCCACGGCGCTCGCCAAACCGTCGATATCATCCGCCCGCGCCAGATCCAGTTCGACCAGGGTCGGCGCGGCGTCCTTGCCGCAGGCGGCGCGGATGTCGTCGTCGACTTCCTCCAGACCTGCCTTGGTCCGCGCGATGAGGATAAGCTTTGCGCCTTCCTTGGCGAAACGCCGCGCCACGGCCGCGCCGATGCCCCGGGACGCGCCCGTGATCAGCGCGATGCGGCCGTCAAGTCGTTGACCAGAGGAAGACATTCAGGCGTGCTGGGTGAGGGAGGACAGCTCGACGCCCTCTTCGCCATCGTCGTGATCGACCAGGGCAATGGGATAATCACCGGAGAAACATGCATCGCAATATTGCGGCTGACCGGTCTCCCGTTTGGTCTCGCCCATGGCGCGGTACAGCCCGTCGAGCGATACATAGGCCAGTGAATCGACCCCGATCAGCTTCATCATGGCTTCGACGTCGTGCCGCGCGGCAAGCAATTCCTCCCGTTGCGGCGTGTCGACGCCGTAGAAGCACGAATGGGTTGTCGGTGGGCTGGCGATCCGCATATGGACCTCGGTGGCGCCGGCGGCGCGCACCATTTCGACGATCTTGGTCGACGTGGTACCACGCACAATACTGTCATCGACCAGAATGACGCGTTTGCCGTCGATCACTTCGCGGTTGGCGTTGTGTTTGAGCTTGACCCCCAGATGGCGGATGCGGTCGGACGGTTCGATGAAGGTGCGGCCGACATAGTGATTGCGGATAATGCCGAGCTCATAGGGGGTATCCGCCTGGCGCGCATAGCCGAGCGCCGCGGGAACGCCGGAATCGGGCACCGGGATCACCACTTCCGCGTCGACCAGCGCTTCCCGGGCCAGTTCGACGCCGATGCGCCGGCGCGCCTCGTAGACGTTGTTGCCTTCGACCACGCTGTCCGGTCGTGAAAAATAGACATATTCGAAAATGCAGAAGCGGTTTTTTACTTTCCGGAAAGGCTGCTCGCTGCGCACGCCGTCGGAATCGATGACCACCAATTCACCGGGCGCGACATCGCGAATGAATTCCGCGCCAACAATGTCGAGCGCGCAGGTTTCGGAGGCCAGAATATAAGCGCCGTCCAACTGGCCCAGCACCAGCGGGCGGACGCCCAGCGGGTCGCGCACGCCGATTACCATGTCGTTGGTCATTGCCACCAGCGAGTAGGCGCCGGTCACCTGATGCAGCGCATCCACCAACCGGTCGACCACGGTCTTGCGGCGGCTGGTTGCGATCAAATGCACGATGACCTCGGTATCCGAGGTCGACTGGAAAAGACTGCCGCGATGAACCAGTTCCTTGCGCAGCAGCCGCGCGTTGGTCAGATTGCCGTTATGCCCGATCGCGAGGCCGCCGAATTCAAAATCGGCGAACAGCGGCTGCACATTGCGCAGCACGGTCGCGCCGGCGGTCGAATATCGATTGTGACCGATCGCACTCTCGCCGGGGAGCCGTTTGATGACGTCTTCGCTGCTGAAATTATCGCCGACCAGACCAAGCGCGCGATGGCTGTGGAACTGGGAGCCGTCGAAGGTGACGATCCCGGAGGCTTCCTGGCCGCGGTGCTGCAGGGCATGCAGCCCCAGCGTGGACAGCGCGGCCGCATCGACATGTCCATAGACACCGAAGATGCCGCATTCTTCGTGGGGCTTATCGTCGTCGATTTCGATGATATGTGCCAAGGTAAACTCGTCCACTAATCGCGACTCTGAAACAGGCGGTCCATTTCCCGGCGCTCGCGCGTATCATAGCCTGATTTCTCGCCGGATGCAGCGCCTTTCGTGGCCGGCGTCATCAATCTTACCGCGGCGCGCGCCGGGTCATCCAACGGATTGCGCGATTGCGGCTTTCCACCGCCCCATTCGGGTGGCACGAATTTCAACAGCAAATCCGCCCCGGCCTCGATCAGGCGGGTGGACCGCGCTTCCTTGATCCAGGCAGGGCGGCCCGCCGGATCCTGCGGCCACTGCAATACCCGTTCGGCGATGATGAAAGCGCCGCAGACGATAACCGCGCCGAGTGCAAGCCCCGTGACCAGGCCGAGCGTCCGGTCGAGCGCGCCGAAACCGCTGTTTTTTACCCGATGGGCGATCCAGTGGGTGATCAGGGTCAAGACAATCAGACTGCCGATAAATAGTGCGCCGCCCGCTGCCGCGTCGGCCAGCGCATTGCTTTCGATCCATTGATGGGCATAAGGGCGGGCATATTTATAGCCATAGAGCGTGGCGAAACCCGCGCCGATCCATCCGCCTAGCCCGAGCACGACCCGGACCAGCCCCAATCCCGTCGCGATCATGCCCACCAGCACCACGATTCCGATGACGATGAAATCGAGCATTGTCACGAGTACGCATCCTCGTTCTCGGTCGTGGATTGCCGGCTGGACTCCCAACCGAGCACGGTCAGCAATTCCCGAAGATGGGAAATCTCGCGCATCGAAATGCTTCCGGAGCCGACACGTTCGCCCTTGACGCCGGGCGGTTTAATCGCCTGTTGAAACCCGAGCTTGGAGGCTTCCTTGAGGCGCAGGGCGGTTTGGCTGACGCCCCTGATTTCACCGGACAGGCCGATTTCGCCGAACACCACCGCGTCCTTGGGCGCCGGAATATCCGCCGCCGCCGACAGCAGCGCGGCGGTGACCGCGAGGTCCGCCGCCGGTTCATTGATTTTGAGCCCGCCGGCCACGTTCAGATAGACATCCCGCCGGGCGAGCGCCACGCCGCAGCGGGTTTCCAGCACCGCCAGCACCATGGCGAGCCGGCCCGAATCCCATCCGATCACGGCGCGCCTCGGCGTCGCCAGCGAGGACGGCGCGACCAGGGCCTGAATTTCGACCAGCAGAGGCCTCGTCCCCTCGATGCCGGCAAACACGACCGCGCCGCTGACATTGCCTCGGCGTTCGGCCAGAAACAGCGCCGACGGGTTAGCGACTTCCTGTAGTCCACGATCGGTCATTTCGAAGACGCCGATTTCATCGGTCGCCCCGTACCGGTTCTTG